>CACAYQ010000059.1 GCA_902536695.1 uncultured Bacteroidota bacterium
ATGGAGTTGATTAAATGGATGTGGACTCATGAGTACGGAAATTTCAAAAATGCATCTCAAAATTATTCTCAAATTGCCATAGCTGCCATGCTTACTCTTCAGGATATTGTCCTAGAGGATTGCGATTATATTTTCAGGTGCGAAAGCAATTATTATTCCGAGTATTAATGAATAGATTGTTTCGATCCATTAGTGTAATTATAGCTATTTCATTTGCCGTCACCACCTTTATTCACTACCATCAAGATTTAGACTTAGTCATTCCATTTTATTCTCAAATCACATCAATGGTAAGTCTTTTATTGTTTATCCTTTTTGTTTTTCGGTTGGTTTGGCGTTGGAAAAATTATGCGCTTTTAAAAAATAATGATGGGTATGTTTTTACGAGAAATGGTTGGGGTAAATTACTCACTAATGAGTTGATGCCTTTTTTTATTTTTTTACCCCTAATAGTGATGTTGAATATATACGCAAAGGATTCAGTTGTTTTTAGCTGGGTTCTTTTAATGATTATGGTAGAAGGATTTGTCTTTTTGATCACAGCAAAGAATCATTTTAAAATCATGTTAAATGATAAGGCCATTATTTATTTTTCAAATCAACCTGACGTTGTACGTTGGGAACAGATAAAGCAAATCAAAATGAGTGAAATAGGAATTTTGGTGCTCAAAACCAATGGAAATAAATTATTTATAGAAGATGAATCGTTTAAAAATGCGAAGGAAATTAGGTTTCAAATCAAAAAATTTGCTATTGACAGACACATTTTATTGGAGGAAATAGGTCTCTTAGTTTAGCGCAGAGTATATAATAGCTTCTAATTCTCTAATTAGTTTTGATTTTTCAAAGTTAGGGGCATAAACATATCCATCTATATTGATAATTTCTCTGTTATTTTCCGACAGAAAAGCGTAATTGATAAAGGGTCCGCCCATTTTATCATTTACCATCTTCCAAGCCCCGGTTGTTTTAAATACGTATTTGTTATTGATGTACATGGCTTCACTTTGCATAGGAGCAAGATCATCATTTCTAGAAATCATATAAGAGTCTTTCGTTGTACCTTTTAAATACATCCTGCTAATGGAATCTCTTATTTGCTGTTGATAGTTGATGGTGAATTGATTTTCACTTGTATAGGGCGAATTATAAATTACTATGCCTTTTTGAATTTCATGTGTTCCATTTTGATCTTTTTTCATTTCTAGCTGGCTAAACCACCAAAAGTGTTCTGATTTTTTATTCAATTTCATTTCTTTCGGCGCTTTTATATTCAACTTGAATTTTTTGTACGTATTCGTATTAATGATGTTATTTTTTGAGTAACCCATTAAAATGGATTTAAAATAAAAGGTATTAATTTCTTTAATCAATTCTGAACTTGAGGTTGAAAAGTAGTGCAATGCCCTATCCGTATTTTTAAAGGAAAGTTCAGCTACTAGTTGGCCATTAGCCCATAAATCTCGAATATAGGTTGGCTTAATAAAGCTTGGCTGGCTTGGGTCAATTTTCACCACGACAATACAGCTTTTATTTTTTAGTTTATTAACTAAGTTTTCTGGAACTATAAAGTCAATTTCGAAATACTTTTCATAAGGCAACGGGGTAGCTTTATTTAGGCGTTCAAACTGACTATTTAATTCATTTCCAATGGGATGGTTCCAATATTTTTTTGGAAGAGAAAATAATATTTGACCAAAATCCGTCTTTGCTTTAGGCTTATATGTAGAAGGGTCATATTCATTCAAATTACAACCGAGATACACCGCAGGTAAAATAAAAATAAGTATGATTTTTTTTAGTGGTAACTGCATAAGACTATTCCAAAACTTAAGCTATATGGAGATTGAAAAATTGTAGAAATTGAGGTAATTCCATTTTCAACATACACTCCTATTTTTTTATAGGATAGCTGAATTCTACTTGAAATAAAATGATTTTGATGGTGTAGTTTACCAAGGGTGCTAATTTTTTTTGAATTATTTAGTTCTTTGAATTTTAATTCATATTTACCGTTTAATAGTAAATGGTATTGAATAGATGCCCCTATTTGAAATGTTTTCTTTTTAGAAGGTAGAGGTTTAAAATTTAGTTTTAGCGGAACGGTAAGGTAAAGAAAACGCATAAAGTTTTTTCTAATTTCTTTTGAAGACTTAAAAAATGTGATAGTGTCATCTAATACAATGGCTTCATTTTTTCCTAAATTTAAATGGTGAAAAGTAGTGCCAAGCCCAAGCTGGAAATTGAAGTACTTTTTTGGGCTTTCAATGGTTTTAATGTATTTTTTAATTCCTATTTGTGCGGAATTGTATCTATTAAACGGAGCTTTAATGCTTTCTAAATTGCCTCTACTAATCTTATTTTCTATATATAATAAAGCACCTAAATCAAGCTCATTTTTTAGCGAAGAATATTTTTTTTGATCTAATCTAAAACCATCTTCTTCCTCAAAATTCCAATCACTATTATATTTATTTTTTGATTTTAAAATTTTTTTAAACCATGAAGTATTTAATGTATCTATATTTTGACCTTGGAAATTCGAGCAACAACCCATGATCAATAGAATTATAATACAAATTAAGCGCTTTTGGAAAAAGTATAATATGTACTTTTTAGACGTATGGCAATATGTGCTCATTATAGTGGCATTTTTAATAGCACTTATTTTTGGTTTGTAAAATCATCTAAGGCCAAGACTAGTTTCACCAATTAGAAATCCTTCTGTAAAGATTTCAATTTTGTAATTTCCGGCTTCAATGGAATTATCTACTTCGTAGTAAATACACAAATCGGTATTTTCGTTTTGATAATTAATGGTTCTTTTTGAGCTCATATTAATCTTTTTTTGGTCTTTGTCTTTTATTGATAGAGGGGCGGGGGCCTCCAATAGTATTCCATCCTCATTAGTGATTCTTAGAAAAATCTCTTTATTACCAGCTTCAGCTAATTTATTTTCTACAACCGAAAAGCAGGTTTTAATCATATTAGTTTTGGACGCCCTAGTAGTTTCGCTTTGTGTACCTGAATTTCGAATCCTAATACCACTAGAAAGCACATTGTTGATTTGTAATACAGCCCCGATAGCTACTTGTTTTTGAAGTGCTTCATTTTGCTTCTTGATTTTTTTATTTTGACTGCTAACAGAATTTAATTTTTTGGTTTTATCAGTCAAGTCATTTGATAAATTAATGTTTAGTGTATTTAAGGAATCAATGGTATGTATATAACCTTTCATTATTCCTCTTAGGGTTTCTGCTTCTTTTTTTAGTTTGTAGATCTGTCTCCAATCTTTTTTTGACTTTTTATCAAGTTTTTCTACCTTTTCCAGTAACGCATTGATTTTAAATCTTTGACTATTTATACTATCTATAGCCACGCTGTTATTTTCTTCCAGACTGTCATAGGAAAATAGTAACATTTTTAGGTTTTCTTTAAGGTTAGTTTGATCCGCATCAGAAACAATATCTTGATTGATGATAATCTGATTCATCTCTTCATTTTCCTTTACTAATGAAAATAATTCTTGTTTGAATTGGTGATTTTTCTTCGTTAATTCACTTATTTTGAAAGCTAAAAAGCCAACGGATAGAATTAATAAAATATTAAGTACTAGAGGTAGTTTTGATTTCTTTTTTTCTTCCATGTAATAACATGCAATTTTAAAAATCTTAAGTTTCTTTTCTTATCATTTTTAAAAATTAATTCATAAGTGAATGTTTAAAGACTTTCTTAATTTAATTTATCCCCTACAATGTGCTGGTTGTAGTTCTCCACTTGTTCAGAGCGAAAAAGCCATTTGTTCTGGGTGTTGGATGGAGCTTAAAAATTTTGATCTACATGATCAAAGCAAGTTTTTATACCATAGCTCTATTCAATATCATTATTTTAGTTATCGCTTCATAAAAAACAGTGTAATTCAACGAATATTACATCAGATTAAATACAATGGAAATAAAACAGCGGCTTTTGTCTTAGGTGTAGAATTAGGTAACTTAATAAAGAAACAACACAAAGTTGATGAAGATTGTATTTTAGTTCCTGTACCAACAAGTATAAAAAAGAGGAGAAAAAGAGGATATAATCAAACTGAGATTATTGCTGAGGGAATATCTAGCGTAACAAATTATAACATTAATAATCAACTATTGGTAAGAAAAAACTCATTAAAAACACAAACAATGAGTACTGTTTTTGAGAGGTGGCAGAACATTGAAAATGAATACCAGCTTAATTCTCAATTAAGTCAAAAATCAGATATCATAATTGTGGATGATGTAGTAACGACTGGTGCAACATTACACCATTGTATCCAGTCATTAGAAGGCCAATATGGGAAATTATATGTAGCAGCAGTCGCTGCTGTATAAGAGTAGGTTACTTAGGAAATTCTGTAGGACTTTCAACAGGTGCACCAATCTCAATATTAGTAATTTGCCCTTCTTGAAATTGACCATTAAACTTGGCACCTTCTTTAGCCCAATAGTATTCACCCCTACCATTCATCTTATCTTTCGCCCAGCTTCCGTCATATGTATTGCCATTTTTCCAAGTATATTTACCCTGGCCATTTTTTAGGCCTTCTGCAAATCTACCGACATAATTATCTCCATTTTCGAAATAAAATGTACCATTACCGTCTGGTTTTCCAGCTTTCCACATCCCTTCATAGAAATCACCATTTTCCCATTCATAGGTACCGTGTCCCCTGAAACAGTTTCCTTTAATGCATTGAGCAGAAATTGCAGAAGCAAACCCCCAACATAAAACGATAGATAAAAGGCTCTTTATTAATATTGTATAATTTTTCATTTGATATTTTATTTTAAAATTCTAGTTTTATTTGTCCAATAAACATGCCAAAAATCAAATACGAACAAATCGCGGTTAAGTTACTAATTTTGAACATAATTCTTTGTGTTGTGCAGAAAAGTAATGATCAAATCGGGACACATTAACAGCCTCAGATAGTTTTTTATCGAACAATATGTGTTCAATAAGCTGTTTACCAAGCAGGGGAGCCATGAGAATTGATTTTGATCCCATTCCGTTAAATATAAATGCGTTTTTCAAGATGGGGTGATTACCTATGAGAGGTTTGCGATCAATGGTGGTTGGTCTAAATCCATATTTTTGATTTATAATTTTAAAATTGTTTTGGGGTAAAAACGTTTTAACTTTAGAAAGCAGTTCCAATCTAGCATGTTCTGTTATTTTTTTTGATAGATCGTTGTGATTATAAGTGGCTCCTAATATAAATTTATCCTCAGCAGTTGGCATGGAAAAGACACCCTTACTTAAAATAAATTGGGGCAGAAATTGTGATTGAATTTCTAAAATTTCTCCTTTATTTGGAATGATTGGTAGGTAGCTGAATGGGTTAAATTCATCAACAAATGGACCTTGACAAAAAATAATGTATTTAAATAGATTATTTCCTTTTTTATAAAAGTATCCATCCTTCTGTATGTTTTGAGTTGAAAAGGACTCCTCTCTAATGTTATTTTGACGTTCAAAGTATAGTTTTACATTTTTAAGAAATGCACTAGCATCTAGTTTTGCAGATTTTTTCAATCTTCCATTTCCAAATGGGTTGTTAATATTATCAAACTTCTCTTCTCTTTCGCTTAACACATGAACAAATGGTTTAGTAGATACTTTACTTAACCAGTTATTTTGTTCTTCATAGGATTGAAACAGCCTAACTAATGGAAATTCCCAATAGGTTTTATCGCTTAAAATTTCATTGCATTTTGTGTAAAATTGATGACTGTAGTCATACAGGGTTTCCCCTTTCCAATTTAATACACATCTTTTAAAGGACATAGGGTGCATTAGACCCGCAGCTACTTTTGAACTAGTAATTTTTTCATTTTTATCTACAATGAGAAATCGTTGATTATACTTTTCTAATTGTAAACCCATTATGGAACCTGCAATTCCCTGTCCAACAATTAGGAAATCATAATTCATTTACAGTTTTATTTCTTTGAAACATATGGTAATTCCAAAAAAGACCAGTGCACACCCAACAATGATTCCTAAATAGCATAAATTTTTAGGATTTAAATAATTTTTAAGCTTACTTGAAAAATATATTTTCAATAAATCGATACTAAATAAGGTTATAATCGTAATACCAAAATAATATAATAAGCCAGCTCCTTGAATTTGTAATTCTTTTGTAGCATAGGTACATGCCGCAATCCAAAATACCAGTACAGCAGGATTAATGGCATTTAGCCCAAATCCTTTGCCAATAAGTTGAAGAGGATAGATAATGATGTTCTCACTGGAAGTATTTACTTCTTTAATTTCTTTTGAACTAGGGATTGTTTTCAGAGATAAATAATTTTTAAAAATAGAATACCCACCAATAACTAAAAAGATACCACCTGCAATATATTTTATGTAGCTAACGGAGTATAGCCAATAATTGATTTTTTCAGCGATAAATAGCGAAGCAGTAAGATATAAAGCATCACTTAATAAAATACCAACATCCAAAAAAACAGCTGCTTTGAACCCTTTTTTTTATACTAGTTTCGATTAATATAAAAAAGGCTGGACCAACTAAAAAACTAAGGAATATTCCAAATAATACACCGTTTAAAATGAGATCCATTTTATAAAAATAGACAAAAAAAAACCACTTCATTGAAGTGGCTTTTCAATCGTTGATGAAATTGATTAAGCTTTCTTTAAGAAAGGTAAACCAGTTCTTTCATTTTCAATAACTTTCTTTCCCGAAGGTAAGTCACATGAGTTGGATCCTTCTTCTCTTGAAAAATAATAAATTGTTTGATTTCTTCCTCCTCTTAAAGTTACATCTTTAGAATGTAAATAGTAAGTACTTCCTTTACTATTGGTATGTGAATATGCCATTTTTTATAATTTTTTGATTAATAACAAGGTGAATATATTAAAATAAACCAATTATACTCTGAAAACAGGCCAGATAATCTGCTTTTTTTATTAACAATATTAACAGGATAACTACTCGAGAAGATTTGGTGTGTTCAGTTCACCGTCCATTTTTTCCAGCTCCATACGTATTGAGCCAACCCATATTTTCGCTTTCACTAATAATGGTATTTTGTTATAATCATCTGAAATCCAAACAGTTAAGTCTTCTTCCTCTTTAAAAATTCTTCCTTTTTGTACAATGGGGCAGAATTTTAATGCATTGAATTGGCCTGCCTCTATTTTTATGTGTTCTTTTCCAATGTATTTCACTTTAAGATTGTAAATTTCTCCGTCCACAATGCTATTAAATGACAAAACAGTGTCCTCTTTGAGGTTTTTTAGGTTCAATGTTCTAGCATAGAAATAACAAGAAACCATATCCTGAACATTATCAGGCACTTTGATATTCTGTTCTCCAGTGTTTACTATTCTCTCATTATGATTAAAGGTGTAGAACTGATTAAATTTAACATTTCCCTCACTCACATTTCTTATGAAAAATTTGGGTTTCATGCTTGAGGAATCAATGATGCTTTCGTAATGATCTCTGACTTTAAAAAACCAATCAAAGGCAAAATTGGTATACCCTTTTGCAACAACTCTAAAGCATGCTGGGTTTGATGCAATTGATTTCACCTCTAAATTTGCATTTCCCGCTTCGATAATTCCATATGCAATTTTATAACCTAACTTTTCTCCAATTGTAAATGGTTTTATATTTTCAATGTTAAAATCAACACTGTGGAATGAATGGCTAGCGTATTTGCTAAACGAACATAGTATGATAATAAGACCAAAAAGTAAATGTTTTCTATTCATAGTCTACAATAGACAAAAAAGATGCCACTTTATTGCATGTGTCTTTTTCCTGCTATTTATTTCCTGTAACGGAACACCATCAAGTCCTAATATTGAGCTCAATTCACATCATATTAAGGCATCCAAGGGTGTTGAAAAAGATGGAGAGGTTATTGTTTATCATAGAAATGGGAAACCTCAAAGCGTGGTTCATTTTGTGAAAGGAGTTGCCTATGGGCCCATTATTGTTTACGACAGCGACGGTCATGAATTATATAGAGGACTTTTTACTAATGGCAAACCATCAGGAGAATGGGTGTTTACAAATCCAAAAAATCATGAAAAAACAATCAAATCTTATTAAGATTAATTTTTTCATTTTCAGATATAACAATTTTCTATATCATTACCATTCAATTCCTTTTCATTTTATAGCTTTGAAAAAATTTAAAAAATGAAAGCACATATCATATCTCTTGTTAATTCGGTTATTTTAATATCTATGAGCGTTTGGGGTTACTTATCATCTGAAACACCATCTGTTACAGCTTTGATACCATTATTTTTTGGGGTAGGGATTTTACTTTGTTATGTTGGGGTGAAAAAAGAAAATAAGGCAATTGCTCATATTTCAGTACTATTAACGTTAATCGTTTTAGTTGCATTATTCATGCCATTAAAAGGTGCCTTCGGAAGAGAAGATTCTATGGCAATTTTCAGAATAGTAATAATGATTTTGTCCTCAGCTCTTTCTATGGTTGCGTTTGTGAGAAGTTTTATAGCTGCAAGAAAGAAAAGAATAGATTAAGTATTTTGTCCTCCATTGAAAAGGCCATTATTGTTGGTTTAGTTAATCAAAAACAAGATTCACTTCAAACACAAGAATTTTTAGATGAGTTAGCTTTTCTTGCGCTGACTTCTGGAGCCAAAGTATTAAATCGTTTCACGCAAAGACTTAACCAACCATTACCAAATACATTTATAGGAAAGGGTAAACTGGGCGAAATAAAGGACTTTGTTAAAGAACACCATATTGATTTGGTGATTTTTGATGATGATTTAACAGCCACTCAGCTTCGAAATATTGAACGTATATTATCGTGTAAGATTTTAGATAGAAGTAATTTAATACTAGACATTTTTGCCAGTAGAGCACGTACTGCTCATGCAAAAACTCAGGTAGAGTTAGCGCAATACCAATATTTGCTTCCAAGATTAACAAGAATGTGGACGCACTTGGAGCGTCAAAAGGGAGGAATTGGCATGAGAGGGCCTGGTGAAACCCAAATTGAAACAGATAGAAGAATCATTAATAAAAAGATAGGGCAACTAAAATTAAAGTTAGATAAGATTGACAAACAGAAATTTATTCAAAGAAAAAATAGGGGAAATACAATAAGAGTTGCATTAGTAGGATATACCAATGTTGGGAAATCAACCATCATGAATTTGTTAAGTAAATCGGATGTTTTTGCGGAAAATAAGTTGTTTGCTACCTTAGATACCACCGTGAGAAAGGTGGTAATCAATCAAGTTCCATTTTTATTGTCGGATACAGTAGGCTTCATTAGAAAATTACCTCATCAACTAGTAGAGTCTTTTAAATCCACATTAGATGAAGTTAGAGAGGCAGATGTGCTTATTCATGTGGTAGATGCATCTCATCCGTCTTATCAAGATCAAGTTGACTCAGTGAATGAGACATTAAATGAATTATTGGACCAACCGAAACCTATTTTGATGTGTTTTAATAAAACGGATAACATAAATAGGGAGGCTTTACAAGCTATCATGAACGAAAATATAAAGAGTGAACATGATTTTGTATTTATTTCAGCGATCAAAAAGCTACAAATAGACCAGTTTAAGTTAAAGCTATTTCAAATAGTAGAAAAACTTCATTTTACCAGGTTCCCTTTTAATACAACTGTGATAAACTAATTTTAAGGTCAAGTTTTTATATTTTTGTTTACATTAAAGATTCTATGGGTAAAAAATTGGTTATAGGTTCTTCAGGTCAAATTGGGACAGAGCTGATTCACACTTTAACTAATATACATGGTGAAGACCAAGTTGTGGCTACTGATATTTATCCGAAGCACGAAGGAAAACATGACGGTGTTCTTTTTCTTAAAATGGATGTGCTAGATTCTATTCACTTGGCTAGTGTTGTAAAAGAATATGAAATTTCAGAAGTTTACCTTTTAGCTGCTTTACTTTCCGCTGTTTCAGAAAGTAAAATTAAATCAGCCTGGGATCTCAATATGAACGGGCTGTTTAATGTGCTTGAATTAGCTAGGCAAGGACAAATAAAAAAAGTATTTTGGCCAAGTTCTATAGCTGTTTTTGGTCCTACAAGTCCTAAGGAAAATTCACCTCAACAGTCTATTCTTGAGCCTAACACCGTGTATGGTATCAGTAAATCCGCAGGAGAGAGATGGTGTGATTATTATCACCAAAAATTTAATGTCGATGTAAGAAGCATTAGGTATCCTGGAATTATTAGTTATAAAAGTTTACCTGGTGGTGGTACAACTGATTATGCTGTTGATATTTTTCATGAAGCGATCATGCATCAACGTTATTCCTGTTTTATTGAAAAAGATGTGTATTTACCTATGATGTATATGGATGATGCTATCAGAGCAACTATTGAGCTTATGCAGGTTGAAAAATCAACTCTTTCCACATTTAAAAGCTACAATATTGCTGCTTTAAGTTTTTCACCCGATGATATAGCAAAAGAGATTAGCACTTATATTCCCGATTTTAAGATTAATTATAGTCCTGATTTTAGAAACAAAATTGCCAAGTCTTGGCCATCATCTATAAATGATCAAGATGCTAGAAAAGATTGGGGCTGGGAAGAAGAATTTGACCTAAAAAAAATGACTCTTAAAATGATAGAAGGAATTAGAACTAATAATAGCCTAGCTTCGTCAAGTATATGATCCGTTTATTACTATCGCTTATATTTTCAATTTATCTCATGTTTGATCTGCATGCTCAAATGTCTGACTCTGTTAATCAAACCGTAAATGGGTCTAGACATGGTTATTGGGTAATTACAGGTGGAATGATAAAAGATAAAAATTACGTTCCTGTAGCTAAAGTGGAAG
>CACAYQ010000060.1 GCA_902536695.1 uncultured Bacteroidota bacterium
CTTCCAAGAACCTCCCCTAACTACCTTTCTCTTCATAGATGGTGGATCGTGATCAAGAGCATGGTATATATACTCAGTATTCATATCATGACCGTATTCGTAAACTGATTCATCAAAAGCAGTACGACACCATTCCGCCACATTACCAGACATACAATATAATCCAAAATCGTTAGGATGGTACGAATTCGCTTTTACAGTGTGAAATCCTCCATCTTCCATGTATCTTCCTCTTAATGGTTTAAAATTACCTAGAAAACAACCTCTGGAGTTTCTAATGTAGGGGCCACCCCACGGATATGGATTATTGTCTAAACCACCTCTAGCTGCATATTCCCACTCCGTTTCACTAGGAAGTCTAAAGTCTTGAACAAAAGATAGCATGTGATTTTTTCTCCATGAATTATATAATTGTGTTCTCCATACATTAAAAGCATTACATTGTTGCCATGTTATACCAACAACGGGGTATTCATCATATGCAGGATGCCAAAAATACATATTTGACATATGCTCATTGTCTGCATAAGTAAAGTCATGTATCCAACATAAGGTGTCAGGATAAACGTTAATAACTTCTTTTATAATGAATCTAGATCTGTCCTCGTGACCTCTAATGGCATTATTTTGACCTTTGCTATTTCTAAAACCTAGGTTTAAATCCTTTCCTCTAACCTGACCAGGCTCAGCAGGGAAGGGCATATTAGGGTTTTTCATTTTTACCCTGTGATCCTCATCTTCATCTGCTTCTGCATTTGAAATACGTTTTATTAGTGGTCTTCCCTTGTTGGCAGCTTCCTTTAAATCAATCCAGTAGTACTCGAACATAAACTTTCTAGTATCAAACTCTTTTCTTTGATAAAAACGTTCACTTTCATTTAAGAACATTTGTGCTAGTAATGGAGCATATTCAGAGTTATGACCTCTTGATGGATTAAAGGAAATATACTCAAAACGAGAATTCCAGTTTAATTGCCAATCAGCTTCATCTTTAACTTCCAATTCGTCATCATATGTTTCAACTAAAAACTCCTCTGGAAATTCTTGTCCCAATATACGTCTTGCAATGGAATCTCTCACCCAATCTACAAACTGTCTATATTCATTATTTGTTATTTCTGTCTGATCCATGTAAAATGCACCAACAGAGACTGTTTTAGTTTCGTTGTAGTGGGTTAAAGGAACATCCTGGTCACTTTGTCCCATATTGAATGCTCCTGCAGGGATATACAACATCCCATATGGGTCAGTTTGATACCAAACTGGTCTGCCTAAAACACCAACTAATTCACCGTTTCCACCAGAAGTTGCACAACTTCCAAACAGGAAAGCTATTGAAATAAAATAAAGTATCTTTCTCATCTTATTCTCTTTTAAAAAGTCCCAAACATTATAGCTTGAGGGACCACTTAATACGTTATTTAAATTTTTAAGTTTCATTAATATTATAAGAATCTTGGATTTTTAGATTTTTCGATTGTTGGGGGCTTTGCCAAACTAAAGCAATAATTCAACATAATGTCATGAGAACCAGAACTGTAAGAAGCAATTTCACTTGTAGTCACTCCATACGCATATCCTATCCGAAGAGAACTTCCGTCCCCTAGTGAATGCTGATACCCTAACATAGGAGCCACCTCATCACCTACTCTCCAAGTTATACCTCCCCAGAACTTATTTTGGTAAAGGGCATTTACATTAATATCCATAATTGTTGAGGATGCATCTGACTTAATGAGTAAACTAGGACGTAATTTAATATCAGGCATAATGTCATAATTATAGCCTGCAGTTATCCAGTAATGGTGCACATTTTGTACGTTTAAATTGTTCATTTGCAATCCACCTATGTGTGTAGTAGAAATCCCCAAATACAATTCGTTAGTTTTATAAAAAACACCTAGATTAAAGTCTGGAACAACACCTGACATTTGTTCTGCGCTTATACTTTGATCTTGTTGCCAAGGATTTCCAGACGGAGTTTGCCAAGTAGCTTCAATACTTTTTTGTAAAATACCCAAACTAGCTCCGATACCAAGTTGACCTGCACCAATACCCAGGTGATAAGAGTAATTAAGTCTTGCAATATTATTTTTTTCAAAACCCAATTGGTCATTTACATAAGTTAAACCTATTCCTCCTCTGACCATTTCAACTGGTGCATGAACATTTAATATACCTGTTGTTGGGCTCCCTTCAAAGCCTGCCCACTGTTGACGACCTAATATTGTACCACAAATATTATTATTCATACCTGCATACCCAGGATTAAAAGATACGTTGTCAAACATGTAATGCGTAATCTGATAATCTTGCTGAGCATTGCTCACCAAAAAGACACTAAAGAAAACCAAAACAGATAAATGTTTCTTCATATATAAAGTGTTAGTAATCAAACTGTTACGAAACCAAATTAGTTTTGTTTCGATCAATTTTAACTAAATATGCTTAAAATTAAGATGGTAAAGATAATAAAATTAAACTAATTTAACTTCCTGTATGTCTTCCACCATAGATCTGGAATTAATCCCTTTTGAGCAGTAATGTAATCCTCGTAATCACATGGAACTAAATTGTGACGTTCAAATTTAAAATCTTTTAACGGAGGATAGGGCACTTCTAACCACCACCTTTCTGTTTTTGGACTCTTGTAAAAGACTAAATTGTGATTTAGTTCTTCGTGAAAAACAGAATATTTAGTGTAGTCTTTCTTTGTACCTACAGGGTAATCTTTCTTTCTTTTAGCAAACCCATCAACTGCAAAATATAAAAGCTGGGCAACCAATTCAGCTTCTGACTCACTTAGGTTGTTTCGTAAATTGTACACTCCAAAGCTGGTTAGTTTATCGCTGATTCCTGCATATCTTGTAAGTTGACATAATTCGTTTGCAAAAAACCCATTTGGACCATTTTCTTCAGTGCTATCATAATCCGATGCTCTAAGACAGGACAAATCTATTGAAAGAATATCCGTATTTCTAAGATAAGGTTCCGCATGTTTCAAATTTTGTTGTAACTCCCCTAATCTCAAACAATCAAAATACAACTCATCAAATAAATTTAATTGAGCAGGTGAAAGATAGAATTGTTGACTTCCAAGAATCGAAAAATTAAACAAAAAATTAGGTTTTGTGGTGAGTAAATGATTTATAAAATTTCTATTTGATAATGAATTTTCTTGATCTGTTTCTAGATCAATTTTTTTGTCTATACAAGTTACGTTGACCGTCTGCTCTATGTTTTTATAACCTAAATAGTTGGCAAATGTTAACTCTTGGGAATTTCCAAGTATGATCAAAAATTTCCCCTTTTTTTGAACTTCAGCCGTGATGTCTTGTATGGCTATTAAAGTATCTTTTTGTTGAGCTCCCTTTTCAACAATACCTAAATCAACGAGTTTAACTTTCTTAATTTGGGGAAGGCAAAATTCATAAAACTTTTTTCTTACAGTAATATGAAAAACCTCCTTTTCTAAACTATCACTAAAACTATGCTGTTGTTCTACACTTATAACAACAATATCAGCTTCTTCCCAATTTGGAAAATTAACTTCATAAAACTCACAAAATGAACCTATTGAATTATTTTTTATTTCAAATTTTTCAATCGGCTTGAAATAAATGTCAAGATTCATTAAACTATGATTTTAAGATAGATTTTGCCTCTTCTAGTGTAACTGATTTAGGATCTTTTTTAGCATCTAACTGTCTTCTTTTTTTTCCTGAAATAACAAAAAACTTACCCCATCTACCCTTTTCTACTGTAATACCTTCAGCTTCCCAGTGATGCACTAATTTCTCCTTATCTTTTTTCTTTTTTTCTTCAATTAATTCAACTATATCTTCATCCGAAAGTTGATCAAAATCATACTTCTTATTGACATTAATGAAAGTGTCATTCCATTTGATAAAAGGACCAAATCTGCCTTTACCTTTTGTAACTGGAAGATCTTCATAAATCATAATAGGTGCATCTAGTTCTTTTTTCTTTCTAATATAAATAGTGGCTTGTTCTAAGTCAATCTGGTCTACATCATCTCCTTTTTCAATGGAAACATTGGTCTTACCAAACTGAATGTAAGGGCCAAATCTTCCGAGTTTCAAGTATACTTCATCTTTTTCAAATGTGCCTAATAACTTTGGAAATTCAAACAAGGATAGAGCTGATTCTAAATCTATTGTCTTTATGTTTTGATCACCTTTAAGACTTGCAAACCTCGGCTTTTTGTCTTCATCTTTAGTATCCCCAATTTGTATAATGGGACCATATTTTCCAAGCTTTGCAAAAACTGGATCACCTGATTTTGGATCATTACCGAGCAAGCGTTCTCCGTTAGCGCGTTCTGCATTTTCTTGAATGTAAGTGACATTTTTGTGAAAAGGCCTATAAAATTTACCTAACATATCAGACCAGGTTAAAGAACCATCTGCAATTGCATCTAATTCTTTTTCAATATCTGCTGTAAAATTATAATCCATTATCTTTTGAAAATGCTCTGATAAAAAATCATTAACAACTTCACCGATTGTGGTAGGCATCATTTTTTTTCGATCAGCACCGGCTTTCTCAGTGAGATTGTTTTTTTTGATTTCACCTGATGCAAACTCAATTTGAATAATGTCCCTATCAACACCCTCAAGATCTTTTATTTCCACATAACCTCTATCTTGTACTGTTTTAATAGTAGGGGCATAGGTAGAAGGTCTTCCAATGCCTAAGTCTTCTAATTTTTTTACTAAGGAGGCTTCAGTATATCTTGCTGGCGGTCTTGAAAATTTTTGTGTGGCTATTACATCTACGCAATTTACTAGATCGCCATCATTCACATTAGGTAAAATACTTTTGCCTTCTTTTCCTGAGGATAAATTATACACTTTCAAAAAACCATCAAATTTTATGACTTCACCCGTAGATAAGAAGTTCTGACTTATTCCTTCAAAACCAATTTCTATTGTTGTTTTTTCAATTTCTGCGTCACTCATTTGTGAAGCAATGGTTTTCCTCCATATCAACTTATACAACTTATCTTCAGGGCTATCGTTATCTAAAGAACTTAAGCCAAAATTTGTAGGTCTTATAGCTTCATGAGCTTCTTGTGCAGATTTATTTTTGTTCTGATATTTTCTTGGATTACAATAATGAGAACCAAAAGACCTAGTGATTTGTTGTTGTGCTGATGACATGGCGTCTTTAGAAAGACTCACCGAGTCTGTCCTCATATATGTTATATGTCCGGATTCATATAAGCGCTGAGCTACAGACATTGTTCTAGAAACACTAAACCCCAGGACTCTACTGGCTTCTTGTTGAAGAGTAGAAGTAATAAAGGGAGCCGAAGGTGTTCTTTTACCCGGTTTTTTAGTTACTCGGATAACCTTAAAACCTTTATTTTTTAAAGAATTTAAAAACGTATTAGCCTCATTTTGAGAAGCTAAATTAGACGACAATTCTGCCTTAAATTTTACTCCGCTGTGCTCGAAATTGGCTACAACTTTGAACGTTTCTACTGGTTTATGGTCGGCAATTTCTTGTTCTCGCTGAACGATTAATTTCACGGTCACCGATTGAACTCTGCCTGCAGATAAATTAGGTTTTACTTTTCTCCACAGAACAGGAGAAAGTTCATAGCCTACAAGTCGATCAAGTATCCTTCTAGCCTGCTGAGAATTTACTAGGTTTTCATCAATATCACGAGGATTATCAACCGCTTTTAGTACAGCATTTTTAGTGATCTCATTGAATGTAATTCGCTTTGTGTTTTCTTCCTTTAATTTTAATGCATGTAATAAGTGCCAGGATATAGCTTCTCCTTCACGGTCTTCATCTGTAGCAAGCCAAACTATTTTGGATTTTTTAGCTAAACTAGAAAGTTCTGACACCACCTTTTTTTTGTCTTGTGGAACTACATAAGTCGGATTGAAATTATTTTCAACATCAATTGGATCCCCTTTTTTCGGCAGTTCTCTTATGTGTCCATAACAAGATCTTACCGTGAAATCACTTCCTAAAAAGCCTTCGATTGTTTTTGCTTTTGCAGGGGACTCTACTATAACTAAATTACTCATTGAATTTGAAAAAAAACTAAACTTTCACCTACAAAGAAATAAAATATTAAAGCTAAAAAACAAGTTAGTTTAAATTTTCAATGTGGATAATTCTACTTTGATTACGATAATTTAACTACATTTTTACGCTGACAAATTGTCAGTTTTTGATTTAAATTGTACTTTTGTCACAAATTCAAAACAACAATGAATCAAGTTTTAAAAGAAGAAGTTCAGGGCACAGCGACTATATTAGATAGAACAGAAAAAAGCTATAAAAAATTGTATTTAGAAAGTTACGGCTGTCAAATGAATTTTTCAGATAGTGAAATTGTAGCCTCAATCTTAGATAAACATGGTTATCAAACCACAAGAAATTTTGAAGAATCTAACCTTATTCTGTTAAACACTTGTTCTATAAGAGAAAAAGCAGAATCAACAGTAAGAAATCGATTGAAATCATTCAATGCGCTGAAAAAAAATAATCCTAGTTTAATAATAGGAATTTTAGGATGTATGGCGGAACGAATGAAAGAAAGTCTCCTAGAAGAAGAAAAATTAGTAGATCTTGTTGTAGGTCCTGATGCGTATAGAGACCTACCCCGATTACTTGTAGAGGTAGAAGATGGACACAAAAGTGTTAATGTGCTCTTATCAAGGGAAGAAACCTATGCAGACATCAGCCCAGTGAGACTAGATAATAACGGAGTATCCGCTTTTATTTCTATCATGAGAGGATGTGATAATATGTGTTCTTTTTGTGTTGTTCCATTTACTAGAGGAAGAGAAAGAAGTAGAAATCCTTTAAGTATAGTTGCAGAAGCTAAGGAACTATACAAAAACGGATACAGAGAAGTAACGCTTTTAGGTCAAAATGTAGATAGTTACAGATGGAATGTAAATAAGAAGGGAGAAATAATTAATAATGAAAATCCCACCACAGATTTTGCTGAGTTACTTGAAATGGTTGCCCATGTAGATCCAAATCTTCGAATCCGATTTTCTACTTCTCACCCTAAAGACATGACAGACAAAGTGTTACACACTATGCAGAAATACAAAAACATATGTAACTATATTCATTTACCTGTGCAGTCAGGAAGCTCTGCTGTTCTCAAAAAGATGAATCGCGGTTACACTAGAGAATGGTATCTAGGTAGAATTGATGCCATTAAAAGAATTATTCCTGGTTGTGCCATTTCAACTGATATCATCACTGGATTTTGTGGTGAGACTGATCATGAGCATAAAGAAACTATTTCCTTAATGAATAAGGTTAAATTTGATTTTGCTTACATGTTTTTTTACTCGGAAAGACCAAAAACCTTAGCGCAAAGAAAGTTTGAGGATGATATTCCGCTAGAGACAAAAAAAGCTAGGCTACAAGAAGTTATTGACATACAAAGAGAACACTCTTTGGAAAGCAACAAACGTCAGATTGGTAACGTAGTAGAGGTTTTAGTAGAAGGTCCTTCTAAAAAGTCAAATGATTTTTATTGCGGAAGAAACAGTGAAAACACGATGATTGTCTTCCCAAAAGAAAATGTAAAAAAAGGAGATTATATTTTTGTTAGAATCAAGGATTGTACAGCAGCAACTTTAAAAGGTGAAATTGTTTTATCATGAATTTACAAACCGTAAAAAATAGATTTGGCATCATCGGTAATACCCCTGCCTTAAATAGAGCATTGGACGTGGCTGTTCAAGTAGCTCCAACAGACATTACAGTACTTATAACGGGCGAAAGTGGTACAGGTAAAGAAAATATGCCAAAGATTATACACCATTACAGCTCAAGAAAACATCATGAATATATCGCTGTAAATTGTGGAGCTATTCCTGAAGGCACTATTGATTCCGAATTGTTTGGACATGAAAAAGGGGCATTCACTGGAGCAACTGACAGCAGAAAAGGTTATTTCGAAGTGGCGGATGGAGGCACTATCTTCCTGGATGAAGTGGCTGAATTACCCTTACCTACCCAGGTGAGGTTATTAAGAGTTCTAGAAACTGGTGAATACATTCGAGTAGGTTCGTCAAAAGTCAAAAAAACTAATGTAAGAATTATTGCAGCAACTAATGAGAATATTCAAAAAGCAATAGAAAAGGGAAAATTTCGAGAAGATCTGTTTTACAGACTAAGTACCGTCCCTATATATCTTCCACCATTAAGAGATAGAAAGGATGATATCCATTTACTATTTAGGAAATTTTCTGCTGATTTTGCAGAAAAGTATAGAATGCCAAGTATTAAGTTAGATGAAGAAGCCGTGCGACAGCTATGTAGCTATAATTGGCCTGGAAACATTAGACAACTAAAAAATATAGCTGAGCAAATATCTGTTATTGAGAGTCAAAGAGAAGTGGATTCAGTTATTCTATCAGCTTATCTTTCAAATTCTAATGGCAATAAGAATTTACCTATGGTAATAGATCAAAAGAAAGAAGACGATAGTTTTTCAGAACGCGACCTATTATACAAAGTACTGTTTGATTTAAAAAACGATGTTACTGAAATGAAAAGAGTAATTGTGAATCTTATAAATAACAATGAATTAAGTAAAAATGAAAAAACAGCTATAATCACTCGGCTGCATACCAATGAGGAGGAACTTTCTAACCACCAATCACCTGTAATCAATGATTTTACTATTGAACATAAAAACGAACAAAGCACATTTCAAGAATCCTTTCAAGAAAGTGTAGAAATAGAGGAATCTCTATCCCTAGAAGAAAGAGAAAAAGAGTTAATTCAAAAAGCACTTAAAAAACATAATGGTAGAAGGAAAAATGCAGCAAAAGAATTAGGGATTTCCGAAAGAACACTATATAGAAAAATTAAGCAATATGAAATATTAAAATGAAAAACAAATTTTTTCATATTGTTGTAATTAGTTTATGCGTATGCGGTTGTGCTCTTCCTCAATTTAGTTTCAAACCTGGCGGTGGTAATGGAGAAGAAATTGATGCAAATTCCGTTCAAGTCGATTTTTTTGAAAACAACAGTACAATCGGAGGAGCTTTTCTGTCCGCTTCATTTACGGAAAGTTTAAGAGACATCATGCAGGCTCAAACTAAACTTGATTTGGTTGATAGTAAAGGGGATATACAAATTACAGGGGTTATAAGTAATTACTTAGTTTCACCTATTAACATTCAAGCTCAGAGTGAATCCGCAGCTCAAAATAGACTAAAAATGAATGTCTCTGTGAGCACATACTTTAAGAATAATGATTCCATTGGATTAAATAATTCACCATTTAGTGCCTTTGTAGATTATGATGCAAGTAGAGATTTCACATCCATTGAAGAACAATTAGTTGAGGAACTTAATTTCCAACTTACACAGGATATTTATGATAAAATATTTGGGGGAGAATGGTAAATACTTCACTTAAAAATATTGATTTTCTCATTCAAAATAAAGATCAAATCAATGATCGTGATCTTGAGGCAATTTATAACTTGTCAGTAAAATATCCCTATTCTAGTTTTTGCCATTTCTTCTTATATTCAGTTCTAAAAAAACAGAACAGAACTGGAGTCGAAAATGTATTAAAGAAAACTGCAATTCGATTTCATGACAGGAGTATTCTTAAGAAATTATCTGAAAACTCCATGGTAAAACAGAATACCAAAGAAAGGATAGAAGATACTGATATTGAAGAAATTGAAAATAAGGAACAAGAAAAGGTATTGAACGAAAATGTGTATTCGAATATCATCAATGATAATATTATTCAGGAAATAACTGAAACTAAAGACCAAGATCAAAAAGAGGAAGAGGTAGAAAAACTACCTAAAATGGTTAAATCAAATCAACTTCCTAAACCGTTTGAGGATTGGCTATTTAAACACCCCCTGAAAAAAACAAAAAGAGAAATCACTGTAGATGAAATATTAAATAGCTTAGAAGACAGGAAAACCCAACAAAATAAAACTTCTTTTTTTTCTGCCTCTGATGCGGCAAAAAAGAGCTTGGAAACAAATGACGATTTAGTTACTGAAACACTAGCCGAAATTCATATCCAGCAGGGAAACTACCCAAAGGCAATTGAAATATACCAAAAACTGATTTTGTTAAATCCAGAAAAAAAACTTTTATTTGCAAGCCGAATAGAATTTATA
>CACAYQ010000061.1 GCA_902536695.1 uncultured Bacteroidota bacterium
AACTTAAATGGTATTAAAACAATAAGATTTTTCTTATTTATCACCAACATTTAAAATATGAAAACTAAAGAAAATATAAAAACAAAAAAAGAAGCTCTTACTGCTCAAAAAAACATGGCTTACTTAGGATTATTTAATTCAATAGATCATAACAAGGAAGGCATAATTCAGCCATATCAGTTTTGGAACGAGCTAAAGTCCCACGGCATTTTGGTGGATGACCCAAGATTAAAAGATATAAATGATAATTTCAAAAAGGAAAAATTAAAAAATAGAAAGGGAATAACTTTTGAATTATTTTCTAAATGTATTGATCAGTCCATATTGTTAACTAAAAGTTTGAAGGGAGAGCTTGTAATACCCGATTTTAAAAGCTTTACTGATGAAATTACTACGATTTATAATAAACTAGAAAAGAATTTATCAGGTTCTGTAGCAAATTATATACCCCAACTCGCCAGGGTTAACCCAGACCAATTTGCTGTTTCAATTTGTACTATTGATGGACAACGTTTTGATTACGGAGATTTTAATACCGATTTCTGTTTACAATCAACATGTAAGCCTATAAATTATTGCATAGCTCATGAGAGTCTTGGTGAATCAGTTGTTCATAAACACATAGGTAGAGAACCAAGTGGAAGATCTTTTAATGAAATGGCTCTAAATAATGATGGATTACCCCATAATCCTTTGATTAATTCTGGAGCAATAATGTGTAGCTCACTAATTGAAAGGCATGCTCCTATCTCTGATAGATTTGATTTAGTGATGAAAACATGGTCAGAACTATCAGGTGGATTTAATCCCTCATTTAATAATTCTGTTTATTTATCTGAAAAACAGACTGCTGATAGAAATTTCGCTCTTGCATATTTTATGAGAGAAAAAAATGCATTTCCTGAAAATACTAATTTGATTGAAACACTAGAATTTTATTTCCAGTGCTGTTCTATTGAAGTTAAATCTCCATCAATGGCAAGTGCTGCAGCTACTTTAGCAAATGGAGGTGTGAATCCGCTAACGGGTAAAAATGTTTTCAATTCTTCAACTGTCAAAAATTGTTTGTCATTGATGAATTCTTGTGGTATGTATGATTTTTCAGGTGAATATGCCTTTAAAATTGGCTTTCCTGCGAAATCTGGTGTTTCTGGCGCAATGATGATCGTTATACCAAATGTTATGGGCATATGTGTTTGGTCACCGAATTTAGATGAATTAGGTAATAGCGTTAGAGGTGTAGAGTTTTCTAAAATGTTTGGTGAAAGGTTTAACTTCCACAATTATGACTCGCTAATTAATAGCAATGATAAACTTGATCCAAGGAAAAGTAAATACGAAAATAAGATTGATGGAGTTATTAGTTTAATTTATGCAGCATCCCTTGGAGATATTGATGAAATTAAAAAATTAGAAGCAAGAGGCATCGACCTAAATTCAGCTGACTACGATGGAAGAACGGCATTACACTTGGCTGCATCTGAGGGTCATAAAGAAGTGGTGGAATACTTAATAAATCGAAATACTACTGCAAATTTGAAAGATAGATGGGGTGGGTCACCTATTGAAGACGCAAAAAGATCCAATCATAGAAATATTGTTAAAATATTAGAAGAGTATTTGTCTAATCAATTTAAATCAGAAAATAAATAACAAATCAATTTTAAATTGATGAATCTTTTAATGTAGTAAGATTTGATATTAATCAAAGAAATAAAAGATTGTTATATTCTGTAGGTTTTTGATCCAAACGCTTCTCCAACACCAGTTTGGCAGAATTGCCTTAAACTTTCTAAATATTTAGCAGAACTGAAATTTTGATTGGCAAAAAAATCAGCATTTTCAGAAAAATTTCCATAAGTAAATCGCAAACGAGTCTTGCCTTCGTTTTCGCTAAGTTCATAAGACATAAATAATGATTTAATAGGCATAGTCGAGTCTAAAAAATCCCATCTTATTTTTTCATTTTTTGTTTCTAGGCACTTTACTAGTAAAAACATTTCACCCCACTTAAAGGTTATTGTTTTGTCTGAATTTTCTACAACATCAGTGGTATACCACTTTTTAAGATTATTCACCTCTCTAATAGCTTTATAAACTTCACTTAGTGATGAATTTATATGTAATAAATGATTTATAGTATATTCCATATTATTTTAAATTTTGATACTAATTTAAGAAAAGTATTTATCTTAATATTTTTAAATTTATTATCACTAAACAATGAAAAAATCATTTTTTTTAATCTTAGGAATTGTCCAATATTTGCTTATTTATTCTCAAAATCAAATAAGTTTTAAAAACATAATTAAAGATTATAATTATTCAATAGATTCATTTTTCATTGGTGCTAGTTTAAATCATTTTCAGCTTAATTCACAGGCAGAAAATTTATTTTTAAATGAATTTAATTATCTAACTCCAGCCAATGCATTCAAACAAACTATTATTCATCCTAGACCAAAGATTTGGAAATGGGAAAAATGTAATGATTTTATCAATTTTGCAAATGAAAATAATTTAGTTCTTAGAGTGCATGGACCAATTAGCCCTCAATCTTCTAAATGGGTTAAGGATGATGAAAGAACAAAAGAAGAATTAACATTAATTCTAGATGAATATTTCATTGAACTATGTAAAAAAGTAAATAAAGAAAGTGTTGTTAGGTGGATGGATGTTGTCAATGAGACTGTCCTAAGAAACGGGTCCTGGTTTGCTGAAAAACCAGGAAACACAAAGTGGGAAAATCCTTGGACTCAAATCGGCATAAATGAAGATGGATACCCAAAATATATTGTTAGAGCATTTGAAATTGCTAATAAACATGCCCCAAATGTAAAACTTGTTTTTAACCATAACGGAGGAATGGAGAAAGTGATGTGGGAAAAGGTAATAGAAACTATTGCCTATTTGAAATCAAAAGGTCTTAGAGTTGATGCTATTGGTTGGCAGGCACACCTTAGAATAAATAGTCTTTCCAAAGAAGAACTTGATTATTTAGATTATTTAATTGATTGGGCCCACACTAATAACTTAGAATTTCATATTACAGAACTTAACCTATGGGTACAAGACGAAATCACCGATTTAGATTCTATACAGAATGTTCAGTCAAATATTTACCAAAAACTGGTAAATAAATTAATTTCAAAAAAAAATAATGGTGTTATTGCGTTAAATTTTTGGGGATTAAAAGATAGAAATGGGAGGCAAAAGCATAATAAAAATATTTTAAGTATTTATGATCGAAATCTTAACCCCAACCCTTGTTTAGAAACAATTAAATCATGTTTAAATAATGGTGAATAATCTTGGAGAGGCTGTTTTCATAAGAACAAGGAAAAAATATTGTTAGTTGGTGAAGATTAGTATTTGACTTAGTTAAGTATGTATAGTCAGGTTAGTTTTGCGAAAGGTATTCCACTTAATTTTCACCTGAAAAAACATATTGATTATTTAAAGTGTCATAATAGACTAATGATAGATATAAACCAGTTGCTGTCTCTCCAATTTCTAAGTCTAAGTTTGTGTGTGAGTCACCATTATGGAAGTAGGTAACAGAACCAAAGTATCTTTGTTTTTCAATTTCTAATTCATCGATATTAAAAAAATCACCTGCTATAGAAATTCTTTTATTAGATATTTCAGAAATAATAATATTATTATTAATAGAACTGATAGAGTCATTAATTATCATGAGCCCAGTGTAAGTTCCAGTAACTTTCTCAGAGTATTTATTACAACTGGACAAGAGAACTATAGAGATCAATAACACAAATAATTTTTTCATTTTGTGAATTTTGATTCTAACAAAAATAGAGCATTCGCTGAATTCATTAATTCACTTATGTTAAGAAATTAATAATAATACAGAGAAGTTAGTATTGATGATAAACGTTAGTTCAAAGCGTTTCGTTTTATTTCTTAGAAACAAATACCTGTAAAATGGTATTGCTTTGATATTTTTTAGAAAATACATTTGTTGATTTAAACTTGAATAAATACTGTCATATGTTATTTAAGAAAAAACCGAGGGTGGATGTAGTAGTAAATGAACTGATTAAAAAAAACATTGAAACTTGCATACTTAAAATAGAGCTAATTGGTTTATCAAAAATAGAGGACCACTTTAAATATGAGGTGTATTATCTCGACAATAAAGAAGTCAAAAAAGTACCTATAATATCAACCAGTGTTTTGGGGGTTGTTGATATTATTAGCCCTTATCTTTATAAGGGAACAAATCAACAGAAAATATTATTTGATGCAGGTTCAGAAAATATTATTTTGTCAAGGATGGAAAATAGATTAAAAAAGTACAATTGACAATATTATTATTTTGAAGCATTGATTTGAAATTAAGATATTGTTTGGTAATTGTTATTGAACAATAATTTTTGCTTTCATCTCAGGAAGGTGTGGTACGCAAACATAGTAATAAGTTTTTGGATCAACAGGTATAAAAATACCACTCTGGCCATATCCAAATTCAAAACCATTTTCAATGGGTGTTGGGTCATTGTTGTTATAGCTATCTTCACTCACCTCTATAGCGTTGTGACTTCCGCCTAAATCAAAATAAATGGTATCTCCAATATTACAATTTAATGTGGAGGGTTGAAAGGTATGTGCCCAAGTTGTTATTGTATTCGTGTGTATATTTGGATTGTTATCACCTGTGTTTGTATCTTCTTTTGAACACGAATGAAATGTAAAAAATAGCATTAAAAAATAAACTATAGTTTTAGGATTCTTCAATTTTATTTTTTGATACTAATTTAAGAAAAGTAGTTACAGGTTAATTGTTGATGATTTGTATTTTACTTCTTTAGCTGATTAAAGTTAATCCCTACTCCTAAGGAAAAGTTAAGACCATTAAATCCAAACTTTGCCTCTTTTTTTGGGTCTTCTACTCCTGAAGGATGAGTAATAATAAAAGTAAGGTTTTCTGCATCTAGATTTTCAGATGCAGAGGTATTTTCGTTTTCAACCGCTCCTTCCCCACTGAAGCCAATATTTACCAAGGAAGCGTTTAAAGAGTACCCAACATTAGCAAAAATATGAAGGGCTGAAGTTGGTTTAAACATCGCAAATAAAGACGGTTTTAATCCAAACCAAATGTTTTGAAAAGACACCTTTACTTCATCATCATAAAACTCCGTATCGTTTACTTGTATGTAACCGGTATTGTTCTCTAGTTTCCCAATGTTTTTATTAGCAATGCCAAATAATGTTACATCAACTTTAGGACCAAATTTAAACTTTTCATTAGCGTTAATTAAGTAGCCTACAGAAAAATCAAGATTAAATCCAAACATTTGCTTAAAGAACATATCAGCCTTGAGCCCCATTAAAAACTTTTCTTTAAAATTATCCTGCATAAACCCTATTGAAAAATAATTTACTGATTCTGATTGCTCGAGAGAAAAATTCGTAGCAAAATAGTCAGGTGATGGTGATTCATCAATGTATTCGAGGGTAACGTCTAGCTCATTTATTTTTAAGGGTTTAGTGCCAAATTCAAATGTGGTAATAATATTTGGATCTTGTGAAAAGATATAAGAAGGAATAAAGATAAACAGCAACAGATTTTTCATGGTAGAGTTATTTTAAATTTCTTCAATTTAACAAAAAACTAATTGTATTCACAGCTCCCATCATCGCAATTTGCTTCAGCGTTATAGTTTGTTGCTAAAGGATCTATACAACCGTGAGTGTGTTTTTCGCAACTCCCGAACAGAGCCACAAAAAACACAAAAACTAATAATCTTTTCATCTTGTAAGTTTTGATACTAATTTAAAAAAAGTATTTATTGGGGGGGGATTAGTTGAGAAAGCAAATGGAGTTTGATCATGAAAAAACTAATTTTCATTATCATAAACTACTTTTATAGACATGTAGTTTTTGGACAACTTCTTTTATTGAATTTTCAGACCTTAGAAATGAATTATTTAAACTTTTAACATTTGCTAACGATAGCTGCACATAGGAGATGAAATTTTTAGGATTTTTTATAATCTTGCTCTTCAGATTAATTGCACTTTGATTCAAATTAATTAAACCACTTGGTCTCAAGTAATTAATTTTACATGTAGTAGCGTATTCCCTTGAATTTTCAAATTCTGTTTTAATCGCTGTAAATCTACTATAGTATATATCGTTTACTTGCATGGCTAAACTATCAGGTATATTTTCCCACAAAGCGGAATTAGATAATCTATTGTATGTTGGTGTCTGGTTATGATAATACCAATCATCACTTGCAAGTAAACCAAGTACGATCTTTAAATTAGTTGTATCAATATCGTTATTATCCTCCCAATACTTTAAAGATTTTCTGAAAACATCAACCATACTTAAACCACTATTTCTATCGGCAATATTTTCCGCTTTTCTGTCTTCTAAATCTGTTATTAATAATTTAACAAGCTCAATTTTATGTAACCTCTGCTTCCTGCTTTCGTTCCAGTTATTTATCTGTAAAGCAATTAAAATACCAACAACTACCAGTATTATTTCACCAACAGCATAAATTATATAACTGCTGAACTTATTATTAGAAAGTAACTTTTTCCGAATTTTTTTAAAAAAATTGATCATGCTCAAATATAAAAAACCGCAGGAATACATCTCTATTTCATAGCCAGCGGATTGAAAAGAAAGGTAGATTTAAATTAAAAGGTGGGGGTAGAATTAATTTCTACTAAAGCCAGCAATATTTGGATTATAATTTACGGTTAGCCCAAAAGCTGAGAGTATTTCTTTAAATTCTGGTGATAAATTACCGTAATACTCAATAGAATCAATTACAAAATGGTCAACAAATTTCCCAAATTCCTTCTCCATTAAACCTCCTTTTGAAATGTTTTTAATATGATTTAGAATTGCATCTTCGTTTTTGTATCTCTCAATTAAAGTAATTTTATTGCTATCGGATTTAAAAAATTTCCACGCAAGAACCTCAGGTTCTGTTTCTTTCATCTTACTTTCATAATAATGACAAAAGTCTTTGATTTCACTTTCATTTTTATTATTTGAAGTCATGTATACAACGCTTTCTTTTTCATTTTCGTGATATGTTGGCAATTCACTTTTAAATTCTGATTGATTGCAGGAAATAAAAATGGATATTACGGCTATAACAATAAGTTTCTTCATCCTGTAAGTTTTGACATAATTGATTTGAGAAATATATTTAATGGGATAAATAGGTGAGGAAAGTTAATAAAGCAAAGGGAGTTTAATTATTGTGGTGGTGGAAGTGGTTCGAAAGAATGCATTTCTCTGTTTTCAATATTAAGCTCTTTTGATATTTTTTGTAAATAATCTGACATCATTAATTTTTGCATTCCCTGCATATCCACATCGTACATCATTACAATCGCATTTTTTTCGTCTACTTTTCCTACGGTTGTTCTTGATTCATCACAAACATTGGCTCTTGCTTCGTGTCCATCAAATTCCTTTTTCCAATCATCGAAATTATCACAGGATACTTTTACTACAATATTCATACTATATAATTTAAAAGTTTTATCTGTTAATATAAAAAATAAAACATAGATTGTAGCAATTAGATTACTTTTTAAAGTTTTTAAAATGTTGACTTAGCTAAGAGAACAAGTGGAAGGTTAGAGAATAATAAACTAAATCAAAACAGCTTCTTCATTTTATGAGTTTCGGAATTAACGATAGATCATTTTTTTACTACTTCAATCACTTCAGCTCTATCACCATAAGTTATTTTGAGGATATAAATTCCTTTAGCGTAACCCTTTAAACTAATGGTCGTTTCATTGTTGGTTTGTAGCATATTACCAATTAAATCAAATACTTCAGTTTGAATATTTCCCCTGAAATTATTTATTAATATAGTTATATTTTCATGGGTAGGGTTAGGGTACACAAAAAGCTCTTTAGAATCATCTCTATTTATAAAAAGTGAATTTACCATGTAACTTACCGTATCGGAAACACAATTATTTGCGTCAGTAATTTCAAGAGAATATAATCCATTGTTATTAGCAATTATAAATGAACTTATTTCTCCGGTGTTCCATAGATAATTATATGGCGGTAATCCCCCCATTCCAACTCCAAATAAGGTGTCGTTAGTTAGTGATATCGATGCGGTTGGATTGTTCACACTTGCTATATCATATACTAAGATGTCTTCGCAACCAGAAGCGCCCATAACGGTATCATAGTAAACGCCAGGTGACAAATACATATTATTGTTGACATAAAGAGTATCATTGGGGCAAAGATTGAAGGAATAGGTTTGAGTTGATGAATTAATGATGTTTAAATCCACATTTATTGTTGAATCGCACCCATTAATACTTGTTAATGTGTTAGAATAAATTCCAGATTGAGTTAGAATTTGACTAAAAAAATTATACGAATTACACGCAGTATCCGAAATGGAAATATTGTAAGTTGGATTTATCGTTAAATCTAAATTGACAAGATGAGTACTATTTTGTGATGTGATAGAGTCTGTATAAAACCCTGACTGCGTGTATGTCTGATTATTAAAAGCGTAAGAATTGCAAGCAGTATCTGAAATATTTAATGAACAAGTATCGCAAAGCAAACTTAAAGTATATGTCGAGGTGTCTACACAATTCGCATAAGACGTTATAGCAGTATAAGTAGTTGTTGTTAGAGGGGAAACAAAAGGGTTAAACATAGTGTCATTAGTCATGTTGTTATTGGGAATCCAATGGTAACTGTACATATAAGGGTTTGAAACATCACATACTTTAAATTTTGTTATGGGCCTTTTATTTTCCAACCCGGATGAAGAACCAGTGTATGAACAAGCATCGGTAGCATCAGTTCTATAATAGATAGTAGAATTAAAAGGGGTTAATTCATAGGGTGTTGACCAATTGCGGGTGTAGGGATTGTTTAAATTATTAAAACATATTTCTATAACCAAATTAGAAATACCATCCCATTCATATGGAGAGGTTAAAACAAAATTATTCCAGCCTAAACTTACTGTAAAATCTTGTGGGCTAAATACATTCGTTAAATTATTTTCCCAGTTTGTCAATGAATTTGAATTTGTGCAGCCCATATTTACTTTATAAGAATAAAATGTATCTACAGCAGTATTTTGTGCCACCGTTTCCCAAGCAATTTCTGTTATTTTTCCTGCGGAAATCCCATAACTATGAAGCTCAGAGGCTAAAAATAAAAATTGATGTTTAGCGCTCTTATACCAGTTGCCAAATGGAGCTGGATAAGTAGTATTTCCGTTCGTACCCATATTCGTTCCCACATTCGTATCTGCTAGTACTGACGAACAAGAGCTATTTAAACTTGTACCGCAAGATGTTACATTGCTTCCAGTATGATTTGCAAATAATTGTGCTGTATCTCCTGGCACTAATAGCAATGGTGAAGAGGTAATAATTATATTTGGTTGTTCTACCGCAGCTACACCAACGTTTAATGTATCCACTTTAACACAGCCAAGTGCACTAGTAATGGTCACTTCATAATCAAAATTTCCAGGGATGTTCGAGTTAAACGTAGGATTATAAATCTGGTTATTGTTTAAATGCATGGGGGGTTGCCAATCATAGGTGTATGTTCCGCTTTGAACGGTGTTGGCCACAAAATCAATGGAAGTATGTAAACATGTTGAAGATCCAGATTGAGTTAAGGAATAAGTAAAATCAGGGACAACTGTAACAACAACCGTGTCAGTATTGGTACATCCACCGGTGAGATTGCTGGTCACTTCATATATTGTTGTATATGCTGGGTTAGCAACT
>CACAYQ010000062.1 GCA_902536695.1 uncultured Bacteroidota bacterium
CATACGACTTTGACGGCATTATTATAAGTGAGGGTGTTCTAGAGCTAATGCAAGACGGATATGGATTTTTAAGATCAGCAGATTATCATTATCTGTCCTCTCCTGATGATGTTTATGTATCTCAATCCCAGGTAAAATACTTTGGACTAAAAACAGGAGATACTATTAAAGGCGTAGTTAGACCTCCTAAATATGGCGAACGATATTTTCCTTTAGTTCAAGTTGAGAAAATTAACGGAAGAGATCCTGAATTTATCAGAGACCGTGTTCCTTTTGAACACCTCACCCCTCTTTTCCCATCTGAAAAGTTTAATCTTACTGGACATTCAAAAGAAAGTACATCAACTAGAGTTATGGATCTATTTTCACCCATTGGCAAAGGACAAAGGGGTATGATTGTAGCACAGCCTAAAACAGGGAAAACAATGCTATTAAAAGATGTGGCTAATGCTATTGCAGAAAATCATCCAGAAACTTACCTAATGGTGCTGCTAATTGATGAAAGACCTGAAGAAGTCACCGATATGCAAAGAAGCGTTAAAGCAGAAGTAATTGCTTCAACGTTTGATGAGCCTGCAGACAGACATGTAAAAGTGGCTAATATTGTCTTGCAAAAAGCAAAAAGACTAGTCGAGTGTGGACACGATGTTTGTATCCTGCTCGATTCTATAACAAGATTAGCAAGAGCTTACAACACCGTAATGCCTGCATCAGGAAAAGTCCTTACTGGTGGAGTTGATGCGAATGCGCTTCATAAACCTAAACGATTTTTTGGAGCAGCTAGAAAAATTGAAAATGGTGGTTCATTAACTATACTAGCTACAGCGTTAACTGAAACAGGTTCAAAAATGGATGAAGTTATTTTTGAAGAATTTAAAGGAACTGGAAACATGGAACTACAGCTTGATAGAAAAATATCAAATAGAAGAATATTCCCAGCTATTGACATTCTTACTTCAGGGACCAGACGCGAAGATTTACTAATGGATAAAGAAACTTTACAGCGAGTTTGGATTCTTCGAAAACACTTAGCAGATATGAACCCTATTGAAGCTATGGAGTTTATGAAGGATAGATTAAGAGTTACGAAGTCTAATGAGGAATTTTTAGTCTCCATGAATGGCTAATTACCAACATGTTTAATTTAGTAAAGAATGGTGGGTTAGCGTTAGTTTGCTCATTGTTTATTGATCTCATATCCCATTATATGCCTAGTGGAATAAAATATCTATACCAACAAGGGTCCATTCCTATCCATATTTTAATTCTAATTATTTTCATTGTTTTCATTGTCGTTAGAGGAAAAGAAATTTCTAGACTAACTAATTTCAAAAAAGGCATTGTAATTAGTTTGATTTTTTCTACGGGAATAAGCACTTATTTTTATTCTTATTTTAAGTGGGTGAATCCCACTTACTTGATTGAGAAAAAAGAAGCATTAATGTCTTTAACCAATGAAGATGAACTGTTGCTTCTAGCCGAAGAAAAGATCAAAAATGATCCGGAATACTATTATGGAAAATCCGCTCAAGACTTAGTTGACTTGCAACAGGAAAATATTGAAGAAATGTATAAGCCAGGTAAAATAGTACCATTGTACTTGATGATTTTTACCATCAGTGGAATGTTGTTTTCGCTGATAATAAGCTCACTTCATTTTTATTACCTTAAAAGGGTAACGTAATTATTTTTTCTGCAAGTTCTGTAAACTGAATACCATCAAAATTTCCGCTACTCATTAAAAGTAAATTCTGTTGTTCCCATTTCATTTTTAGTAGGCAGTTTACCATTTCTTTAGAAGAATTTAGAACAGTTACATTTTCACCAGCAAAAGCCTTTTTAACGTCTTTAGCAGATAGATCATCTAATTTTTTATGCTTCAATGTTTTTTTATTAAAATAAACAAAAGCCAGATCTGCCTCCTGCATCGTTCCATTATATTGATCCAAAAAAGATTTATTTAAACTACTAAAGGTATGTAACTCCATACATGCAATCAGCTTTCTATTTGGATATTGATTTTTAAGTGCTGATGTAGTAGCTTTTAATTTTGAAGGGGAATGTGCGAAATCTTTATAAATGGCTGTAGATTGATTTTTTTGGACTAATTCTAGTCTTTTTGACGCTCCCTTAAATGAACGTATAGCACTGAAAAAATCAACTGATTTCATTCCCAATTGTATGCAAACATGATAAGCTGCATTTAAATTTTGGAGATTATGATCTCCAAAAATTTCAAGTGGAATTTCCTCTTTTTCAGTACGGACATAAGTTATTCCATTTTTAATTTGATTGGGGAATGTACAATACGGAATCTTTATTGCTTTGGAAGAAGAATTCAATACTACCTCTTTGAGAACGTTGTCATCTTCAAAATAAATCACTCTTCCATTCTTACCTACTTTGTCTATAAAAATACGAAACTGTTCAACGTAATTTTCGAATGTTGGGAAAACATTAATATGATCCCAGGCTATACCGCTGACTACAGCTATCTCTGGTTGATATAAATGAAACTTTGGTCTTCTATCAATTGGAGAAGATAGATACTCATCGCCCTCCAGTACAGCAATTTTAGCCTCTTTTGAAAGTTTCACCATACAGTCAAAACCTTCAAGTTGAGCACCAACCATATAATTATGATTAATATTGTTTTTTGACAATACGTGCAGAATCATACTTGTTATCGATGTTTTACCGTGACTACCTCCAACCACAATCCTTAATTGATCTTTTGTTTGCTCATAAATAAATTCGGGATAAGAATAAATAGATAAGCCTAGCTTTTGTGCTTTAATAAGTTCAGGATTATCTTTTCTGGCATGCATTCCTAGAATAACTGCATCTATATTTGAGTGAATTCGGATGATATCCCAACCCACTTCACTTGGTAATAAATTATACTTGGCTAAACGACTTTTTGAAGGCTCAAATATTTCATCGTCTGAACCGGTTATGCTATCTCCTTTAAGATGGAGGGCTATAGCTAAGTTGTGCATAGCACTTCCTCCTATAGCAATAAAATGATAATGCATAAATTTATTTTAAATCAAAATAATGGGTAAATATGGATTAATTTTAAGGCTTACCTTATAGTTTTAAACATTTAAAATTGAGTTATATTTAAATCAAAAATCTTGACTTCTTTAACAACCCCATTAGCTGAACGAATAAGACCCACTAAAATTGAAGAATTCATTGGTCAAGATCATATTGTAGGTGTAAAAGGACCAATAAGGCAAGCACTCAAAAATAAACACATTCCATCAATGATTTTCTGGGGACCTCCTGGTGTTGGCAAAACAACATTAGCTGAAATCATCACAAAAGAATTAGATAGATCCTTTTACACATTATCAGCCATCAATTCAGGTGTAAAAGATCTTAGATTAATTATAGATCAAATTAAAAAGCAGGGGTTATTTGGTCAAAAGAATGCCATTGTCTTCATCGATGAAATTCACCGATTTAGTAAAACACAACAAGATGCTCTTTTAGCAGCAGTAGAAAAGGGGTTAATCACTTTAATTGGTGCAACTACGGAGAACCCCTCTTTTGAAGTAATTCCCGCACTTCGATCGAGATGCCAAATTTTTGTACTTGAACATCACAAAACAAACGATTTATTAAAATTCATAGATAAAGCACTTTTAGACAAACACGTTAAAGAAAAAAATCCTACCGTAATAGAAACCAATGCCCTTATCAGGATTTCGGGTGGAGACGCAAGAAAATTGCTTAATGCTTTTGAGCTTTGTGTTCTTCAATTGGATGAAAAAAATAATGTGATTGACGATGCTTTTGTTCAAAATATAATCCAACAAAATTTAGCCAATTATGATAAAAATGGGGAAATGCATTATGATGTGATTTCTGCATTCATTAAATCAATCAGAGGAAGTGATCCAAATGCCGCCATTTATTGGCTTGCGAGAATGGTAGAAGGCAATGAAGATCCAAAATTTATAGCTAGAAGATTAATTATTTCGGCATCTGAAGATATAGGTTTAGCGAATCCAACGGCACTTATAATGGCAAATAATTGTTTTGATGCTGTTCAAAAAATAGGTTGGCCAGAGGGAAGAATTATTTTAGCTCAATGCACTATTTATTTAGCTCTATCCCCTAAGAGCAATAGCGCATATGCTGCTATTAATAAGGCGCTAGAAAAGGTGAAAGATTTAGGTGATCTAAGTATACCCTTACATCTACGTAATGCCCCCAATTCATTTATGAAGGATTTGGGATATGGAGAAAACTACCAATATAGTCATGACCATAAAAACAAATTACACTTGCAAGAGTTTTTACCTGAAACAATAAGTGGTGAATCCTTTTACAAACCCCAAGAGAACCCAAAAGAAAAAGTATATAAAGATGCGATTAATCAAATTTGGAAGGGGAAATATGATTAAATTTAATAGTTGAGGAATTACTTTTTCATACTAATTGTTCTACTTATTAGCTGTGGATGTGACAAAAGAAATAATGCCATTTCATGGACAACTCACATGTCCATTCCCATTTCTAAGGACAGTCTCTTTGTAAATGATTTTATTAATGTAAATAATGTATTTGTAAGTCCTAATCATGAGTATTATTATTTCAAAGACACACTAAATTTATTTGAATTAAATCAAAATGATTTTCTTCCCAATTTGGATTTTAGTTTTAGCGAATCTTTAAGCTTCCCTTTGATTTTTAGTATCCCTCCTAATCAAATTGCCCCTGTCACACTTCCATCAAATCATCAATTTGATTTTGAAGATTTACAGCTACATGAAATTTTATTTAATCGACTGAATTTCAATTATTCTGCGACCAGCAACATTGATGGTAATTTCTTCCTTATTCTACATATTCCAACTGCTTTAAAAGAAAATGGAGATTTATTTTATGACACGGTTGAGATACGGAACGACAACGGAAATAATAATTCTTTTATTCATCAAATTGAGATTGAAAATCTAAGAATTGATCTTTCTAATAATGGTTCTACCTACAATACTATATCAACAACATTCCAAATCATGTCTGGAAATGATACGATTCCACCCAATTTATTTTCTAATGTGAATTTAAGTATTGAGTTAGCAAACCTTGATGTAGGTTATATGAGAGGATATTTTGGGAATACAACTGTCAATAGTGAAGTCAACACTAATATTAATGTAATTAAAAAACTAGCTAGTAAAAAAATTCAGCTGTATCAACCTGAATTAGAAATTATCATCAAAAATGGAGTTGGCATGGATGCACAGTTAACAATTAATGAAATTGAATTTCAACGAAATCAAACCTCTAAACTGCTCTCACATCAAAGCATAGGGCAATCCGTCAATATTTCAAGAGCCCAAGATCTTGGTTGGGACTTTAATTACAGCAACCAATCCATCTTAATAACAGAACAAAACTCTAACCTTAATGAAATAATTAATTTATTTCCTACTCAAATAATTAGTTCATACCAACTTGAAACTAACCCTCAAGGAAACCATGCAGGTTTTAATGATTTTTATTACACCAATAAACCTTTGTCCATAGATGCTGCAGTGACATTACCCATGTTATTCAATGTAGATTCATTGGTTTTTTCGGATACATTTTCTGTCGAATTTCCAGATTTATTACGGATAAACGAAGCTAAATTAGATCTTGAAATTGAAAATGGACTACCATTGAATGTATGTTTTGACTTAAGAGTACTGAATGGAAATCATATTAACATGAATCAACCATGTTTATTCCACTCAAATTTAGACTCTAGCAACCAATTATATTCACCTTCTTACAACCAACTATCTGCGACTTTAGATAGTACAAACAGCTCTATTTTACTAGAAGAGAAAAAAATAGTACTAAACGCCACCATTCACTCTCCGGATACCACCACCTTTTTCCCAGTTTTATTATCCGACTGGCTCAACTACAAGTTAGGATTAACATTAAACGCGGATATTAATATAGAATGAGAAATCACTACCTAATATGGCTTACCTTGATATTTAGTTTTGGGAATAACTATGCTCAATCGGACTCCGCAGTAAATAGAAAATTCGAATTATATTCAGCTAATTATTTTCATATTGGATCTACTCATTTTCCAATAAAGTTATACTCTACGCTTCTAAATGGAGGTTACATTAATGAAAAGTTAAAAGGGGAATTCAATAATAAAAATGAATTTTTAAGATTGGGTGGAGAAGCACAATCGGATATAGGTATTAAAATTCCTAGCATGAAAAAGGTAGATTACAGCTACATTGGGTTTAGACAACTTTTCACCTTTGGTGGAAGATACCACCAAAGTTTATTTCAATTTATATTTGATGGCAACCAAGAATTAGATTTTGTAAATCTCAGCAAATCTGCTTTTCATAATCGCAATTTTCAATTATTACAGTTTGGTATAATTAAAAACAACATATCTGTAAGACTCTCAATTGGTAACGTATTGTCTGAAAACACACTTACATTTAATTCTTCTGACTTTATTGAGTTTAACAACAATTACACCTGGAATGTTCATCTTTCACCATCATTTTCATCCATTTCTAATAATAAAAATTTATTTAAAAAAAATGGTCAGGTTTTTAGCATGGATGGTAGGATAATAAAACATTTGAATCCACAACTAGACTTTGAAATGGGTGTCCAAAATTTGGGTGTTTTACATTATTCAAACGAAGCACTATTTAAACAAATTGACACCAATTTTGTTTTTGAAGGATTTAGTTTTGAGCAGATCCTTAATCTGAACGAAACAATAGAACATATTTCGAATACATCTACGATAGATAATAATCAAAACACTTCATTTAAACTAACACCATACTCGGTTTGGGGAATCACAAATTATGATATTGATTCATACACCTATTCATTATCGTTCTTTTACAGACATGATAGTCAATTCATCCCCAGATTTAATTTCATGGTTTCTAAACAAATTAAATCAAAACTTAGTCTTTCATCCAATATTGCATATGGAGGATTTACACAATTTCAATGGGGAGCAAGACTCTTGTACAGTTATAAAAATCACAGCTTTGGAATTAACTACATGAATATTACAAGTTTTTTACCGTCTTGGAGCAAATCATTTGGGGTAGGATTAAATTTTAATATTATGCTATGAGAAAGTTATTTTGGCTTATACTAATACTACCTCATTTCAATTTGGCTCAAAATGCCTTTTTCAAATCATATGGGGGGACAGGAAACGATATTGGAGAAAACGTAATCTCCACAAAAGATGGTGGTTTTTGCATGATAGGCGCAACTGAAAGTTTTGGTAACGGGCTTACTGACCTATACGTTATAAAAACCGATGAATATGGCGTTGTTGAATGGCACAGCACTTTTGGCGGACCTAATATTGATTATGGGAAAAGTATTGTGGAAACTAATGATTCTTCATTTATAGCCTGTGGCTATTCAAATAGTTTGAATTTAGATTACGATATTTTTGTTGTAAAAATGGACAAACATGGAAATCACATTTGGACTAAACGATTTGGAGGGACTGATTGGGATTTCTCAAGTCAAATTAAGGCGTCAAAATTCGATTTAAATCACTACTTTATTGCAGGTGATTCATATAGTAATAGCATGGGCAATAATGATGCGATAGTGTTAAAGATAAATGACAACGGAGATTTGATATGGATGCATAAATTTGGTGGAGATTTAAATGATGTTTATTCGGATATAAATGAAGATGTAAATGGTGATTTATATTGCATAGGAACAAATGAAAGCATTTACCAAAATAACAGACTTTGGATTTCTAAATTAGATCAAAATGGGGATACGGTGTGGAACTACTATTTGAGCGATACTAATTCTTTTGGTCAAAGCCTTTCCATAGTAAATCAAAAAATAATATACTCTGGGAGAGTTCGTGTATTTAATCAAAATGATCAATTTATCCAAAATAATTACATAGCAGGAAGCATCATAAATAATAGTAGCCAAGACTTCACTGTAAATTACCCTTATCACTCTACATATAATAAGTCATCCATTGTTAACGTGACTAAAAAACCAAATAGTAACGAATATTACTTAGTAGGTAATTATAATGATGGGGTGAATGATAACATGATTTTTTATGCTTCATTGCTAAACCAAACTCAACAAGACTCAAGAGTAAAGGGAAATGGAAACGACTATGCCCATAATGCAGATACAATTTTAGGTTCAAATGACTTAATAATTACTGGCAAAACCGAAGAAACTAATTTGGGTTATTATGATGTATTTCTCTCTAAAACCAACGGTTTTAACTGGAGCACATCATTTGTAAACAATGAATTGCTTCACATTATTGACAAAAAACAACCTAACTTTTATTTATATCCTAACCCAGTAGCTGAAATTTTGAACATTTCACCTAATGGAAATAGGAAGGAGTTTTACATTTTTAATGAGAGTGGGTATCTAGTTAAGAAAATTGATGGGAACACTAGTCAAATTGACGTTAGTAGATTGAAAAAAGGTGTCTATTTTCTATCTACTAAAATGAATGCAGAAAAAAATAGCGTTTGCTTTATGAAACTCTGAGTTTAGCTAAAAAATAATACTCTTTATTTGTTAAATAGAAATCTATAAAATCATTTCTTAAAAGTGCTGGTTCGTCAGCAATAAAACCCTTTAATGTAAACAGCTGATATTGGTGATCATCAAAAAAGGAAAGAATATCCTCAGGTGATGTGTTATAATGATCTGATGCACCTAAACCATGTTCAAAAACAATAATTGGATGAAATTTTTCTATGATTTTTTTTGCTCCTTTCAACACCTCAAGTTCAGCACCCTCCACATCAATTTTAATCATATCTACCCTGTCGTGTTGTTTTAATTGATTATCTAAAGTGTCTAATTGAATTTGTATAGTTTCTACCTGTTCATTCTTAGGGTATGTTCTCGTTTTGATTCCACTGTAAGCTGGATTGGTAGTTACATGTTGGAAAGAAGATTGTTTCTTTTGATCACTTAACCCATAGTTAAGCACTTCACATTTTGAACCGTATTTATCATTTAATTTATGAAACAAATTTGGGATAGGTTCAAATGCAAAATGTTTCCCTTTTTTTGAAATTTTAAGTGCCAATTCTAGTACCTCACCCTTATGTGATCCAACATCAATAAATGTAGATTCATCTTCTAGAACGATTTGCATAATTCTCTTAGTCTGTTTATCGTAACGCTGATTAAGAGTGACAGGAAATACCTTTTTGACGATAGATTTGACAGAGTTATTCATAGAGGTGTTCAAAAATAAACAATTATTTGATGGTCAACTCTGTCCTTCTATTTTTTGCCTTATTTTCTTTTGAAGAATTTTCAACAATTGGTCTTGTTTCTCCAAATCCTTTGTAAGATAAACGGGAAGAAGATATCCCTTTATTCACTAACCAGTCCACTACTGACTTGGCTCTATTTTCTGATAATTTCATGTTATCATCATCATTGCCATCATTATCAGTATGACCACTTATTTCAATTTGAATTTCTTTATTTAATTCCAACATCTTGAACACCTTTTCTAACTCCACTATGGAACTAGACTGTAATACATATCTGTTAACCTCAAAAAATATATTTTCAAGTACAAATGTACCTGGTTTAATTTTACTCATGGGGATATTTAACAAATAACCTTCTTCCGTAAATTCAAGCTGATCTATAGAAAAGTTTTTTGAAACAAGTATGTATCCTTCATATTCTGCATGAAAA
>CACAYQ010000063.1 GCA_902536695.1 uncultured Bacteroidota bacterium
ACAACAGGCATTGAAAAATCTAGACGCAATAAATGGAGATGAAGAAAAGATTTTAATGAAAGTGAACAGAAATAAAGGCGATAAAAAGAAAAAGAGTAAAACTAAAGATTGGTGATGAAATACGTTCTGTTGTACATATCTCTGTTTATTAGCCTAACCAATAAAGGACAGTTTAATATTGAAGCATTTGTGAATCAGAACAAAATATCGGTGGATGAATACGTTAAGTATACTATTAAATCAAATGAAAGAGTAAGATTAACAAATCTAAGTTTTGAAAACTTTGTGATACGTCAAGGACCTTTCACAAGTTCTTCTAGCCAAACCACTATTATCAATGGCAAATTTGAGCAAGTAAAAGAATTTTCTTACTCCTTCATATTATCCCCTAAAAAAGAGGGAGATATCGTCATAGAGTCGATACAAGTCAACTTTGAAAATAATACCTACCAAACAAAACCTATTACCATTTCAGTAAGTAAAGGGAAAACCAATAAACCTAACCAAGGAAATCAAAATACAACAACAAAACCACCAGAAAATAATACCAAATTTTTTGCTAAAATAAGTTCACCAAAAAGGAAACTATTCGTAGGTGAAAACATATTACTTGAGTACAAGATATATGCTTCTACTTACCACATTAGAAATCTTGAAATCACAGACTATGAACTACCCATGAGCAATGATGTATGGACCGAATTAATAGAACCTAAAAACAATCAGTGGAAAGAAAAAGCTGAGGTGATTAACGGCATTCAATACCGTGTTTTTACATTAAAAAAAGAAATTATTTCACCCCAAAAATCAGGGGACATCAGCATATTTCCATTTGAAGTTAAAACCATTGTAAATCGTGATTTTTTCAATAGAGGTAAATCAAAAATACTTAAAAGTAACTCGCTAAAACTAAAAGTACGAGCACTTCCTCCTAACCCTCCCATTTCGTTTACGGGGCAAATTGGTAGGAGTTATAAATTGAATGTAGATGTGAAAAAAACATTACTTAAAGTAGATGACCCCTTAGACATTCATATTGAAATTTCTGGAAATGGAAATTTAAAACAATTGGATATGCCGAAGTTATCTTTACCGCAAGATTTGGAAAAATATCCGGAAGAAACTAAATCGAATATTAAAGTCAGTGAAAATGGTATTTATGGAAAAAAGAAACTTCATCAACTTGTGATTCCACGCTTTCATGGTGAATATAAAATTCCGACCATTTCCTTTTCTTATTTTGATTTAAATAGTGGTAAGTATAAAACGTTGAAACACCCTGAAACTATTATTACAGTTGAAAAAACAAACAAATCTTCTGCTTCAAACACCATCAATTTTGAAAAACCTCAACAAGATGAGGTGGTTACGATAAATGACAACATTAGACATATAAAAACAGAAACAGAACTATTTGATTTCAGCAGTCCCATATTTGGAACTGCTTATTACTGGGGATTACTTGCTTCTTCACCAGTGATTTTACTATTATTTTTAGTCTTTTTCTCCAACAAGGAAAAATTCACAAACTCAGAAAAAACATTACTAAAACAGATTAATAAACAAACTCAAGTTCAGTTATCAAAAGCTGAAGTAAATTTTAGCAGCAACAGTCTAGACCAATTTTATAAGGAAATTTATAGTCTTTGGATTTCACTTATTTCAAAAAAATATAGCATTGATATGGCTGAATTAAATCGTAGTTCTATTTACCAAGTTCTAGAAAAAAACAAAGTGAATCCTGATATCATTCGTTCTATAGATGAAATACTTACCAAATGTGAAATGGCTCAATACAGTCCCCTTTCATCTGACGATGCAGACATTTGTTTATCTAAAACAAAAGAACTTGTACAAAATTTAAAAGATAATGCTTAAAAGGAATTTTTTAATTGTCTTGATAATTATTTCTTATGTATGTAAGGGTAACGATGATGCATATCACCAATTTGAAAAAGGAAATTCCTTTTACGCGTCACAAGAATTTGACAGTGCATTAATAGCGTATAAAACAGTACTACAATCGAAAATGATCAGCAAAGAATTATACCTGAATTTAGGTAACACATTTTTCAAATTAGATAGTATACCTCAAGCCATTTTATTTTACGAAAAGGGTATAAAATTAGCTCCTGGAGATCCAGATTTAAGCTATAATTTACAATACTGCAATAGGCTAATCAAAGACAAAAACCCAATTAAAAAATCGGTTCTGCTTAATGAATTAATATTTAGTTTTCTTGGGAAATCTCCAAATTACTGGGCTTATTCATCTATTATCCTTCTAGGACTAGTTTGCGTTATGTTTGCTTTCTTCAGATTAAGTATAGATTCAAAATGGAAGAAAATCAACTTTTATTCTGCAATTATAGTTCTTATTTTATTTGGAATTACGGTACTCCTATCTTCTATTAGTAAGTCTAAAATAAATGAAACTAAATATGGGATTGTGATAAAAAACTCCATTAAAGTAAGAACTGAACCATCAGAAAATTCATCAACAGCTTTTTTATTACACGAAGGTTCTAAAGCAAAAGTGACTGCAGAAATCAATGAGTGGATTGAAATTTCGTTCAATGAAAAGAAAGGTTGGATAAGAACAAATGCTTTGGAAAGAATATAATGACAAAAAAAGAGAAAGTAGAATATGTTGTTCAACAATTAGAAAAACTCTATCCAGAGACACCCGTTCCGCTTGACCATAAAGATCCCTACACTTTGCTCATTGCGGTTTTATTGTCTGCACAATGTACAGACGAGCGTGTAAATAAAATTACTCCTACCCTATTTGAAAAAGCGGATAATCCGTTTGATATGGTGAAATTAGACGTGGAGCAAATCAAAAGTATCATAAGGCCTTGTGGATTATCACCTCGGAAATCTCAAGCCATCTATACCCTATCTGGAATGTTAATTAACCAATATGATGGCCAAGTACCAGCAGACCTAGATGCTCTAGAAGAACTACCCGGTGTTGGACATAAAACAGCATCTGTAGTGATGAGTCAAGCATTTGGTGTACCTTCTTTTCCTGTTGACACCCATATTCACAGGCTTATGTACAGATGGGGGTTTAGTAATGGTAAAAATGTAGTTCAAACTGAAAAAGATGCCAAACGACTATTCCAAGAAAATTTATGGAACAAGCTTCACCTTCAAATTATCTTCTATGGAAGAGAATACTCACCTGCAAGAGGAGTTAGAAGGGATGTAGATTTTATCACTATGCAAATTGGAAGAAAAAGTGTGATTAAATCATATCCTTCATGATCGTTAAAACGTATCAAATTAACGGAATGCATTGTATGGGATGTGTAAACAAAGTACAGAAAGCATTTATCAGCCACAATCATATTTCAGAAGCGGATGTTAATCTTAAAAATGCAAGCGTAAAACTACAAATGACAAGTAAGTTGCAGCTTGATGAATTGATGGATGTTCTTAAAAATATAGGGGATTATGAAATGATCGAAAATGAAAGTGAAATACAACATAACAAATTCCAATTATCCACCTATAAACCTCTTCTATTAGTAATAGGGTTTATTTTATTTGTTACTATACTTTCAAGTTACAAGACCTCTTTTCAATTGATGAACTGGATGACCAATTTCATGGCAGGATTTTTCATTGCATTTTCTTTTTTCAAATTTTTAGATTTAGATGGCTTTTCTAACAGCTTCGCTACATACGACATTATTGCAAAAAAGTGGAAAAGCTATGGGAAAATCTATCCCTTTATTGAACTGGGCCTGGGTGTAGCTTATCTATTGGCAATACATTCGGCCATTACAAATACAATCTGCATACTAATTTTAACCGCCAGTACAATAGGCGTAATTCAAGCTATTTTGAGTAAAAAGCAAATTCAATGTGCTTGTCTAGGAACGGTTTTTAATTTACCCATGTCCACAGTAACTATAATTGAAAATTTTACCATGATTTTAATGGCGATCTTTTCTTTGATTTTTAATTGGCTCTAAACAAAGAATTTTGAAGAATAAAATTTTGTAATTTGGAGTATGAAATTAACTATATCTTCTCTATTATTTATCATTATTTGCTTAAATAACTGGGCACAGAGTTTTACTGTGCAATCTAATTCAGTTATGCTAAATGGTTCGCCCCATGTACAAGATTTTAATGACAATACTTATTTGGACGCCTTATCTACTGAAACGCTAACTTGGACTATAATTGCTGACTCCATGCCATCAACTTGGGAATTTTCTAATTGTTTTCCTAATTGCTACCCCATTGGAGTTACAAACGGAACAATAAGTATTACAAATGGTCAAAGTTATTACTTAAATGGTCATGTGTATCCTAACAATACTTCGGGTGAAGGATACTGGACCATGGAAATCACTAATGGAACAACAACTGAGTTAGTAACATGGCACGCAATTGCTGGCAGCGTAGGTATTTTAAATGATTGGATAGGTATAAATCAAGCTAAAATCAAAACTATTTATAATATGGAAGGGAAAGTAGTTCACGAAATAACACCAAATCAAATTTTTATTGTGGTATATAGCGATAACTCTACCATAAAAATATTTGTTAACGAACTATAAAAGAACTATCCGTAAGGCATTTTAAGAACGCCACTAAATCTTGCTTATCATTTTCTGATAACTTAATTCCGTTTATCCTTTTATCTTTGTTTGGGTTATCATAACCCCCTCTAATGTAATGATCTATTACAGCTTCTAATGATTTAATACTACCATCGTGCATATAGGGTGCCGTTATAGCCACATTCCTAAGTGTAGGTACTTTAAAAGATCCTTTGTCTTTAGGATCAAGTGTTACTCTCATTTTTCCAATATCCGTGTAATCCTTATATAAGCCATTATTGACCACTTCTCCGTTACTGAAGTTAAATCCACTATGACACGATACACAATTATGCTTATTAAACAGATGCATACCTCTAAGTTCATTATTTGACAAAGCAGTCGAATCCTTTTGAAATGTAAATTGATCATACCTAGAGTTTCCACTAATCAGAGTTCTTTCATATGATGCAATTGCATTGGAAATTACTTTAGGGTTAGGGACTTCTCCAAATGCTGCTAATGATAAATCCACATATTCTTTCTTTTTTTTTAGTCGCTCAGCCGCTAGCAATATATGAAAGTCAAATTCATTTTTTTCGTGAATGGGAACAATGACCTGCGCTTCCAGTGAAGGATTGACTCCGTCTCTTAAAAAAGAAGTATTGTAAGCTATGTTGGTTAATGTTGGCGTATTACGAGTAACTTCTCTGTCTTTAATGCCTTTAGCCTTTACTAATCCATCGGTAAAAGCATATTTAGGGTTGTGACAAGATGCACAGGAAATAGAGGAATCTCTAGACAGTAACTTTTCAAAAAACAACTTCTTTCCCAATTCGATTTTAGCCTCTGTTAAAGGGTTGTCTTTAGGCACAATAAACTCAGGGAAACCAAATGGGATTTCAATTAGGTTTACTTTCAGGTTTAAAGAGGTTAGTGCTATAAAAAGCGCTAATGAAATAAGTAATGTCTTACTGAGTAACGGTATATTTTTTGGTGATTTTATCTTTTCCATTACTTAGACTTAAAATATATATTCCTGAAGAAAATTCCTTAAGTGGAAAGTATGATCCTTCATGCGGTAAATTCGATTGATGGATGATATGCTTTCCATCTATACCGTATATATCCAAATTAATTTGATTAGTGCTGTTAAAATGGTAATTAAAGGTGGGAGCAAAAGGTAAAGTGTAATCAACATGTACAAAATTCATAGATGCTTCATTTTCAATAGATGTATTTATAAATCCAGCCTCAAAAACATTCATGTTTATAGCATTATTACACATAGCCAAGTTACTCGGGCTACTGCTATGATCAACCCCAATGGCATCTAAATCTAAACCGTGTAGAAATTTATCTGCATTTGCAACTAAATCAATAAAAATGGTATCATTTGATGTTGAGGGGGTAACTATTATAGGATCTATGGAAGTTAGCATCTGATTTCCTAAAGCTTGTAATGAAAATGAGGCATTTGGATTTCCATCATTGTTTGAATCCGTAAAACCGTTTGATACTACAAAAAAGTATCCTGAAGGCCATCCCCAATCCATCGGTGGACTTTGAGGGCCAAGGGGATGATGTGAAGGATAATTTACCGTATTTCCTGCATTTGCTGCTTGGTCTACGCCCAAATCAAAACTGATAGACTCAACCTGATTAAATGCATAATTTCCTAAATAGTAGCTTTTAATGTGACCACTAGCTAATACATAAACGTTGTTTAAAGGGGTTATTTGACCTCCATCATGATGTACACTAATTCCAGATAAGTAATATTGTAACCTTGTAAAGTAATTAGTAACTCCATTTATAGTGAAATTCTGATTATAAGCAAAGGCATTCCCATTTAACGCGTGACTAATTCGGAGTACAATTTCTTTCTGTCCATGAAGATTAAAAGAAAAAAGTAGTGTGAGTGCAATAATTATTTTTTTCATAACAATATAAATTTAAGAAAAAACACTGAAAATTTTTCGCTTGTAAAAGTTACAACATCAAAGATTGTCAAAGTAATCCTTAATTTTGCATTAATGAGTTCATCCGTTGACATAAAAAATAAAAAGGCTAAATATGAATACGAGTATTTAGAAATATTTACAGCTGGTATACAACTTAAGGGAACAGAAATTAAATCCATTAGAAACAACAAAGCCAGTATTGCTGAAGCTTATGCTGTCATGATTAAGAATGAACTTTTTATAAGAAATATGTACATAGGTCCCTATGAAAATGGCACGCATTACAATCATGAAGACAAAAGAGATCGAAAGTTATTACTTCAAAAAACTGAGTTATCTAAAATTCAGAAAAAACTAAAAAACAATGGGTTGACTGTAGTACCCACTAAACTGTTTATAAGCTCAAAGGGCTGGTGCAAAGTAAATATTGCGCTGGCCAAAGGGAAGAAAATACATGACAAACGAGAAGATTTGAAATCTAAAGATGCGAAACGGGAAATGGATAGAAAAATGAAACAATTTTAGTCTTTCAGAATTCCATCAATGGTATTGAAAGATACATAGTGATAATTATCTCGAGCCTTTTCATATACTTGTTTAGCCCATGTTTTATTTGCTGGTTTTTTAGCTAACTCTTCGTAAATGGGTTGTAGAAACTTTCTCCTTCCAATTTTTGTTAAAAAGATTTTCATAGGATCAAAAGCGGGTTTATAGTCAGCTTTAATAGAAATTAAAAACCAAACACATAAAATTTCCGCATTCCCATTTAATGATAAATTGAATGTTTCATCCAATTTTTCAAGTTGATGTTTATTTATATTCTCAGGTAGATGTTTGATGAAATGTAACCATTCATGTGTTGACCAATCAGCTGCTGCATCAACTATATTGTCGACTCCTTTTTTTAAAAACACATCTACTGCTTTCTCAGCTTGGACGAATCGATTAGACAATACTTTTGGACAATTTGCAGGCAATCCAGATTGATAAACCCATTGATTGATCATGAGACCGTCCTTTTTCCCTTGTAATAAATTTTGATCTAAATAGGCAAGAAATTCCTCTGTGGTAATGGTTTGGAATTTATGATCATCAAAATAATTTTTCAAAAAGGAATCCATTTTAGCCCTACCTTTTTTTTCCTCTAGCATTCTTAAAAAGAAGTATCCTTTTTCATACGCAATATCAGACATCGCATCATCAGGATGTAAACCATTTAATTTTAATTTTAGCTTTTGCATATCTTCATCTAGACTAGATATTTCACTAGTTAGATCTTGGAAGCCTAGCAATGCTAACATGTCTGTATAATCTTTTCCGTAGAGTGCTTCCATAATTCTTCTTTCAAAATACACCGTAAAGCCCTCATTGAGCCAGAAGTCATTCCATGTAGCATTTGTGACCAGATTTCCACTCCAAGAGTGTGCTAATTCATGTGCTATTAATGACACTAAACTTCGGTCTCCAGCAATTATAGTAGGTGTAGCAAAGGTTAATCTTGGATTTTCCATTCCCCCAAATGGAAAGCTTGGAGGAAGAACAATTACGTCATATCTATCCCAGTCGTACTGACCATACAACTTTTCCGCTTCATCTACCATTTTCCCCATATCCACTAATTCATTTGAGCAAGATTCAATCATCGAAGGCTCCGCATATACTCCAGTTCTTTCATCAATAGATTTAAAACTTAATTCCCCTACAGCAAGTGCAATCAAATAAGGTGAAATAGATTGTTTCATCTCAAAGTGATATCTATTTGATGAGTTGGTTTGTTGAGGATTGGAGGCACTCATGACGGCTAGCATTCCATCGGGTACAGTTATATCAGCACTGTAAGTTACTCTTATACCAGGAGTGTCTTGAATAGGAATCCACGATCTGGTAAATATAGATTGACCTTGGGTATACATAAATGGAAAGTTTTTACCAGCAGTTTGATTGGAAGATAGCCAATCTAATGCTTCAGATTTTGCGGTGGTTTTATAGAAAACTTTAACCCGTTTGCAAGAATCATTTAATTGTATGGACAAGGGAGTTCCTAATAATTCATCCGCTTCTAAATAGTTAAAATCAAGCTTGTGCTCATTTTGATCTTCAACACGATCTATCAGTAAATATTTTGTATCTAGTACTAGGGTATTTGTTTCTGTTTGTTTTTCAAAAGAAAGCGCTGCAAATCCAGTCAATTCTTTTTGAGAAAAATCTACGGTAAGATCCAAATGAACATGAGAAACACGTATTTGACTGTAATTTGACAGCGTATGGTTATCCACATTTTTAATTTCATTTTTATTATTCACAGCAAAGAGAGAATTAGAAGTACTTAGGGTTAAAATAATTAACTGATTTAATAGTCTAGTCATGATCTTGTAAGGTAAGTTAGACAAAAATAATATTTCACCTTAATTATAATTCGGATATCGTAATCCATACAAAAAGCATTTTAGAAAATTTGTCTTATTTTAACGCCCTAATAAAAAATTAACACGATGAATGCATTGATTGGTAAATCAAATCACCCCGAAGGATTAATGACTTTATTCTTCTCTGAAATGTGGGAAAGATTTTGCTATTACGGAATGAGAACCTTACTTACCCTCTTTTTAGTAAAATCTCTATTAATGGGAGATAAAGAGGCTTCATTAATTTATGGAGCCTACACAGGTTTGGTTTATGCAGCACCAATCTTAGGAGGAAGAATGGCTGATAAATACTTAGGGTACCGATATGCCGTGATGCTTGGAGCTGTTTTGATGGCCATTGGTGAGTTCTTAATTCTTGGTGAGTCAAAAGAATTTTTACTAATTGGAATGGGTGCGCTTATCATTGGAAATGGGTATTTCAAAGCTAATATTTCTACTATTGTAGGAAAATTATATGAAGAAAATGATCCCCGAAGAGATTCTGGTTTTACCATTTTTTACATTGGAATTAATATTGGAGCATTACTAGCCACTACCGTGGTAGCCT
>CACAYQ010000064.1 GCA_902536695.1 uncultured Bacteroidota bacterium
TTTCACTTCTAGAATGGCGATTGATCACTTTTTCAGAATAGCTAAAGAGACTAGATTCACCGTTCCGGATGATATGAAGTATTTCTGTGTGTCAGAGGCCGTTGCTTATTATTTGCAAAATTATGTAGTGTATAGAAAAAGAAAAATCTTTCACGGAAAGCAAGTTTTTGCAGACTTAATACAACTAATCAACAAACACAATACAGAGAAGTTTCTTGTTCCTTGTTCTGATATTCAGAGAAAAAATATACCAGAGCTGTTAGAAAAGAACAACATTAATTTCCAAAATGCTGTTTTATACAAAACAGTGTGCAGTGATCTTTCAGACTTATCGGATGTTAAATATGATATACTTGTTTTTTACAGCCCATCAGGAATACAATCCTTAATCAAGAATTTCCCAGAATTTAAGCAAAACGGAACAAAAATAGCTGCATTTGGCCCAACAACAGCAAAGGCAGCTGAGTTAGCAGGCCTTAGAATTGACATCAAGGCACCTCAACCCGGAATCCCGTCAATGACTATGGCTATTGAAAACTTTATCAAAGGATAGTTAAAATATCTTTTCTCAGAAAATTAATTCAGTAAATTTATCATTGCCAATTTTTGGTTTTGAAAATTAATACCCTTAAAAATAAAAAGGAAATTAACCGACTATTTCAAAAAGGAGAAACATCTATTTTTTATCCCTTGATGGTTTATGTTGTGCATAGCAAAGACCCAAAAGTGCTATTTTCTATTTCCAAAAAAAAAATAGTGAAAGCAGTTGAAAGAAATAAATTAAAAAGGCAACTTAAAGCAATATATGCTGAAGATTTTAGTTGGAATTTAAATAAGCATTTAGCGATTGTATATATAGCCAATTACGTTTGTGGTGCAATAGAATTGAAAGAAGCGATGCAAAAAATAAAAGACACATATGAAAAGGGTTAGAAACAGTATCATAATCATACTTTCTGCCATATGTTTAATAGCAGCATCTAAATCAGACGATGATTACTTTGAAATAAGTAAAAATCTAAGGATAATGGCCTCCGTTTATGAGAAGTTGAATAGTAATTATGTTGATGAATTATTGCCTGGAAAAATCATGAAAACTGGAATAAACGCCATGCTTAAGTCATTAGACCCATATACAGTATATATTTCAGAATCTGAAATAGAGGATTTTCGATTTGCAACCACAGGAGAATACGGAGGTATAGGGGCAACGATTAAAATTAAAGAGCAACGAGTATTGGTAACGGAGTTATATGAAAATTCACCAGCAACAATATCAGACTTAAGGGTAGGGGATCAACTTATTTCTATTGATGGCATTACATTAGAGAACTTATCTATTGATGAAATTGGCACGTTGTTAAAAGGAGCAGCAGAATCTGAAATAGTGTTAAGTATAGTTAGAGAAAACCAAGACATAGACATAAAGATAGTTCGAAAAGACATTCAAATTCCAGCGGTCAGTTTTTCTGAAAAGATTGCTAAAAACATAGGTATTATTAAACTAACTTCATTCACCCAGACATCGTATAGTGAATTTAAAAAAGCCTTAACTGCTCTACAAAAGAATGATGTAGATAAGTTAATTATTGATTTGCGTTCAAATGGTGGTGGACTACTAAATGAAGCGGTTAAAATAGTAAATCTTTTTATAGATAAAGGTCAAAAAGTAGTAAGCACCAAAAGCAGAATAAAAGAAATGAATCGAACCTATATCACTCAGGAATTACCTATTGCAAAGGATATGTCTGTAGTGGTATTAGTCGATGAAATGTCTGCATCTGCAAGTGAAATTGTTGCAGGAAGTCTTCAGGACTTAGACAGGGGAGTAGTCGTGGGAAATACGAGTTTTGGTAAGGGTCTTGTTCAACAGACCAAACCGGTAAGTTTTGGAGGGCAAATCAAACTTACAGTTGCTAAATACTATACACCAAGCGGGAGGTGCATTCAAAAAGTAGATTATTCTGAAGGTAAGAAATCAATCGCCATAGCAGATAGTTTAGTGAAAGAGTTTAAAACTCAAAATGGAAGAACGGTTACAGATTCTAGAGGAATTGAGCCAGACATAATGGTGAAATCAAGTTATTACAACAGCTTAACTGAAAAGTTACTTTTTGATGATTACATTTCTGATTTTACAAACGTAGAAATTAAGAATATAAAAGATTCCATAGATCCAAGCACATATGTATTAAGCGAAGATGCTTATTCAAGATTTAGCCAATTTGTTTTAGATCAAGATGTAAAATATACTACAGAATCCTACCAATTGCTGGAGTCATTAAAGGAATCTGCAGTTAGAGAGGACAGATTTAATGAAAATATAAAAACCTTTATAGATCTAGATAGCATTTTCAGTGCAAATATTTCTAGAGATTTAAAAAAATATAAGGACGAAATATCCTTTTTTATTGAGAATGAAATTATTTCTAGAACACATTACCAATCTGGAAGGATAGAGGCATCATTAAAGTATGATTCGTGTGTTACCAAAGCCTTGGAAGTGTTAAATGCTGATTCTTTGTATTACCATATTTTAGGATACTAAGTTTTGTTGGGTCAACAATGGCATAGAAGAATCTATATCTTATTCCTTTTACTATTTACAATAGGTCTTTCATTCGGAAAGATTTTATTAAGTATTTCTTTAATTGGCATGCTTGTCAATTATGTGACGGAAGGAAATTTTAAATCAAAGAGAAGTCTTTTTTTAGCAAATCAATATATACTTGTCGGGTTATTATCAATTTTTCTAATCGAGTTTATTTGGTTGATTTTCACGAATAACCTTTCAAATGGCCTAAATAGTTTAAGAATAAAACTTCCTCTTTTAATTTTACCCCTTGTAATAGGAACATCCGACCCGCTAAAGGCAAAAGAATGGAAATCAGTATTAACGGTTTTTTTATGTTCCTTATGTGCAAGTGTACTCGTTTTATTTTTAGTTAAATATGATTTGATTAACCCTAAAAAAAACACGGGATCAAACCGAGACTTGTCTATTTTTATGTCCCATATTAGATATGCGGTTTTATTATCGTTTGGTTTTTTTCTTTCAGGATATTTACTTTTCGTCCAAAAATTAAATAAAGTAATCGCGTTAGTATTTGTGGTAATTATTGCTGCGGGATTATACCAGCTAAATTCTTTTACGTCTTATATAGCAATTACAATAGCTATATTATTTCTTTTTTTAAGATCCCTAAAGGGGGTTTTCGTGCGACATAGGCTAGCGGTTATAGCTTCCTTTTTCTTATCACTTGCAGTAATAGCCTCATATTTTATATCTGTTTATCAAGAAATGAATACACCAAAGGTTGAGATCGTTAACACCGAATTACCAAAATACTCACCAAATGGAGAAAAGTATTTGCATGACACGATTAATAATACATTAGAAAATGGATTCTATTTGTGGAGAAACATTGCGGAGATAGAATTAGTTACCGCTTGGAACAAAGCAAGTAATATACCATTCTATGCTTTCGATAAAAGGGGACAAGAGATTAAATACACCATTTATCGTTATATGACCTCAATGGGTTTAAGAAAAGACGCCAATTCACTTTCTCAATTACGAAGGGGAGATTTTATTCGCATTGAAAATGGAGAAACTACATATTTGAAATACAACCTTTTTGAAAAAAGATTAAGGAGTTTAATATTTGAATTTCAGCAATATAAACAGTCCAAAAACCCAAATAATCAAACTTTAATTCAACGGTTTTTCTACTGGAAAATTGCCCTGAAAACCTTTTCAAAACATTGGTTTTTTGGATATGGTACAGGAGGCTATAAGGAGGCTATGAGTAAGGAATATAAAATGGCATCAAGTATATTGCAAATTGAAAATCAAAAATTCCCTCATAATCAATTTCTTACTCAATTAATTAACCTTGGTTTATTTGGGTTTATTCTTTGGTTGACAGTTTTGGTGAGCCCCCTACTTTACACTAAAATTTATAGAAATCCTTTATGCTTTGTTTTTGGCATATTAATGGTTGTTTCTATGCTGTCTGATGATATGTTAGAAAGACAGTCAGGCGTGAGCATTTTCTCATTTATTTACACCCTATTTATTACACAAAGAAAGGAGAATTAATTATTCTCTATTGAATAAAATTCTGAACAAAAGTTCATGAGTTCCATTACTGTAGTTACCTAGGTTTGAAGTCGTAAAATCATATGCATATCCAAAAGATAGATTATTTTGGTGCGTGTAGCCAATCAGTAGTGATGCTGCATCTCCAGAAAAATTCTCCACATTATTTGCCGACCTGAAAGTGAAACCAGCCCAAATTGTATTTTTCCATGAAAATTTGGTACCAAACTCCACCTGAGCTGGAGCAGGAGAAACAAGTCGAATTAACAAATAGGGGTCTATTTCAATATCATTATTAATGTTAAAAATATATCCACCATGAACTGTATAGTGATCCTCTAGTTTATTGCCACTCGAATTGGTTGAACTAGAAAACGATATTTCATTTTGCAATAAATTTGCAGCTGAAGCTCCAAAGTGCCAATTATTGCTGAACATGATGAAACCAAATTTTGCGTCAGGAACAATGTCTCTTAATACATTATTTAGAAGGGCAGGGTCACTTTGGTTGATTAAATTTAATTTATGCCCATCAATCTTCCATTCAAGTAATCCAGCACTAAGAGAAAGCGACAATCTTATTTTACTGTTAATATTTAGTAAATATGAATAGGAAGCTTGAATTCCTGTTCGTCTAGTAGGACCAACGTGATCTGTATATAAAAATGCTCCTAAACCGTTATTTGATTTTTTTGTTGGCCCATCAATGCTAAGTGTGTATGTTCTTGGAGCATCTGTGATTCCAACCCATTGGTAACGATGATTTGAACTTACACTGAACTTGTCCCCAATACCAGCAAATGCAGGGTTATTTACATATTTATTCATAAAGAACTGGCTATAAACAGGAATTTGCTGTCCCGATATGTTGTAATAAAACATAAAGGAAAAGAGAAGTAATGTGATATGTCTACTGTATGCTTTTATCATCTAATTATGGTTACTGGACCAGTCACTGGATCTGGGAAAAGAGGGTCATTAAGTTTAATCACAAAATAATATGTTCCAATTGGAAGGGGCTTCTCATTAAACAAACCGGTCCATTGTTCATTATAGCCAACAGACTTGAATAATAATGTTCCCCATCGATTATATATTTCCACATTACAATTTGGGAATTGATCTATTTGGTCAATAGACCACGTATCATTCACTCCATCATTGTTCGGTGAAAAGCCAGAGGAATATGAAATATCAGGAATAAGAATAATGTTGATATCATCAGAGTTCTGACAACCATTGATATCTGTTACGGTGACGCTATATGACTGGTTAGCTAACACAATCACATCAGGATTAGGTAAGGTACTGTCATTAGGATTAAGGAAATTAATACTAGGACTCCATACAAATGAAGATCCGACAGGTCCGGTTGGTTGGCCTCCAAGTTCAACATCCGCTCCGTAGATTTCATCTACATCAAGACCTGCATCAACAATAGGTAATGGGTTTACAGAAATGGTAATGGTATCGTTATCGCTACAACTTTGATCAGAAACAGAAAGAACAAATTGAAGATCATTCGTGTCATTAAAACAATAGGTGCTAATTAAACTATCCGTGGATAAAATAGTGGTAGAATCAACAATACTCCAAGAATAACTCAATACACTAGACCCCAATCCACTTCCAATAATATCCAAACAACCACCGACACACACGCTTGAATCAACCCCCGCGTCAGCAATGATGGTGTTTTGTGCATCCACAGTAATAGTGTCGCTATTTGAACATAAATTTTGGTCAATAATAGTAATTATGTAGGTTCCTGGTAGTAGGTTGTTTATATCTTGATCAGAAGTGTTACTATATGTTCCGCCTGTATTAATCCAACTATAGTTGTAAGGACTAATACCTCCGATGACTGAGATATAAATTTCCCCATCACTTTGATCTACACAATAAGAATTGATGATTTGATCCACAATAACTTGAATAGAGTCTGGTTGGTTTATAGTAACTACCCCGTTAGCAGTACAGTTATTTTGATCAGTTACCGTAATAGGGTAGTTTCCAGCACTTAAGTTCAGTTGCTCAAACCCAATACCCATTCCTGTCCAATTTACAGCATATATGTTATTTCCACCCGAAACAGAAACACTCGCTTGGCCGTTACTTTGACCAAAACAACTCGGCTCCAAGACAAAAGCTGTACTTATTGAAATGGAATCAGGGCTTAGCAGCTCTACAAAATCACTGGAAATACAATTGGTATTTACATCGGTCACAGTGAGTGAATATATTCCAGGACCAAGGTTGTTTATATTAGAATTTGTAGAACTTGTTGACCACAGATAATTGTAGCTTCCACTACCGTTAGAAACAGTACTAGAGATAGATCCATCGTTAATTCCAAAACAACTTATATCGGTTTTAGTTAAATCGATAGTTAATCCATTATCACTATTTATGATGAAAGTATAAGGGTATAAACAACCATTCCCATCACTAATTGTAAGCTCATAAACTCCAGCTTCAAGGTTTGATATGTTTTTAGCATTACTACTAAATCCATTTGGTCCATTCCAACTATAGCTGTAAGATCCATTTCCTTGGTAAACAATAAGAGAAATAGCACCGTTATTTAAACCACACGTAGCATTTTCTGTGAGTTGTTCTACTAGAGGAGCTGATGGGTTGGTTATTGAGACAGGCACAACAAGTTTGCAATTATTATTGTCTATTACTTCTAAATGATAAAGACCAGCAGAAATCCCAGAGATCACATTTGTATTTTGACCACTAGGTATCCAATTATAATTATATGGAGGTGTTCCACCACTTGCTATAACCGATGCGCTACCATCTGCTCCATTAAAACAGGTCGGATTAACGGTATTTACAATAGAATTATCTGGCCCACCAATGTCACTTACTTCTACAGACGAAATGACAGAGCAGCCTGTTGCGTTATCAATAAGTTCGAAACCGTGAACCCCAGCACACAAATTAGGATGGCTATTTGATACGATTCCATCAAACCAAGTAAATGATTCATTTCCACTACCTCCAACCGCTGTTAAATTGGCAACCCCATCGCAATTACCACATGTAGCATTAATAGTAGAACTTGTAAAAGTTAAGTTATCGTCTTTTTCAATAATGAATGCTTGGCTAAAGGTACACCCCTGCACATCCGTTATTAATACATTGTTAAGGCCTTCACAAAGATTATTTGCAATGGAAGTGCTTGCGCCATTATCCCATAGGTAACTATATGGATGACTACCACCATATACTACTAAAGATGCTTCTCCATCACAACTTACATTACAACTAGCGTTATTAGTATTACCCAAACTAGCCTGTATAGGCGTATTTTGTTCAATAGATATATTTTCAAATTGGTAGCAACCAGAAATATCATCAACTACTTGAAGCGTATAATTTCCAGCACCAAGGTTCGAAACATTTACTCCAGAGCTCAAATTATTCCCATTTTCGTCAAACCAAGTATTGGTTGTGCTTCCTGTATTACCAGAAACAGTAGCTGAAATGGAGCCTGTATTTTCATTAAAACAAGCCACATGAGTCACCACGGTTGAAATAGTTAAGTTATTAAAGTTTGGTAATCCTATGTTAGCAGTATTCGAACACCCATTGTTATCAGTTACAGTTACGGTATATAACCCAGCAGAAAGATTGAATATAGAGTCAGTAACACTATTATTACTCCAATTGTATGTATATGGTGCTGTACCTCCATTAGGGATAATTTTAATATTACCATTGTTAGCATTGCAATCAGCGGGAGTCACATATGAAGAAATGTCAATATTTTCTGTACTATTGTTTAGTAAAAATGAAGCTACTTCAGTGCATCCATTATTATCGGTTATAAGCACCTCATATTCTCCTGAAGATAGGTTATTTACGGTATTGGATGTGCTTCCATTATTCATCCAAACATAATTGTAAGGACTTGCTCCACCAGTTGGACTTAGGGAAATACTTCCGTTTATTGCTCCTGGACAGTTAGGTGATATTAAGGTAGGATTGACAGAAATTCCAGTTAAATCGTCAGATATTGTAAAATTAGAATCCTTCGAACAACCAAAATTATCACTAACAGAAATAGTGTATATTCCGCTACATAAACTTGAGGCTAGGTTACCTGAATTTCCGTTTGACCATATAGTATTGTATATAGCAGATGGGTTACCACCACTTACTACAGCACTAGCGGTTCCATCGCACGATTGACATGTACTGTTGTTCAAGGTCAAGTCAATTAGAATAGGACTGGGCTCGTTCAAGGTAATGGTGTCTATCACAGTACATCCAACAGCATCAATAACGTGTACAACGTGTTCTCCGGCAAATAAATTTGATATAACGCTAGTTTGAGAAGTTTGGTTAGGATTCCAGAATATCTGATAAGGCTGATTTCCTCCTGAGACACTTAAATCTATTGATCCGTCATTTCCTCCATGACAACTTGGGTCTACAGTATTATTTACGGTAATTTGAGGACCTGAAGTATTCGAAATTATAATCGAAGTATCTATTGTACAATTATTATCATCGATTACCGTCAGGGAGTATACTCCTGCTAAAAGATTTGGAATAGTAGGATTATCATCATTGTCTCCTACACCGTCAATGTCCCAGTCAAAAATATAGTTTCCTGAAACTGTTCCCCCAAAAGGATTAGCTGTTGCACTACCATCAGAGAAACCACAATTTGCATCTATCAATGTTATATTAGCATACAGTGGAGAAGGAGACGTAACAACAAAAAAGGTGTCAAGTTGACAAAGGTTTCCGTCCGTGAGA
>CACAYQ010000065.1 GCA_902536695.1 uncultured Bacteroidota bacterium
ATCTACTCCACTATTTATAGATATGACAGGCAAGCTATTAACCGTAATGACAACTGAATCTGTTTTAATACACCCGTTTGCATCTGTTCCCGAAACAGAATACGTGGTGGTGGTAGAAGGATTTACTGTAATTGAAGTAGTTGTAGCACCTGTATTCCATAGGTAAGTTGAAGCACCAGAAACAGCAAGGGTAATGGTGTCGCCAGCACAAATTGATGTATCGTTTTGTAGTAAAAGAACTGGTAACGTATTAACGGTAACACTAACGGTATCGGTATTGGTACATCCAATGGCATCCATTCCAGAAACCACATAATTATTTGTTCCATTAAATGGCGTAAATGGAGTATTATTTGTAATCGTACAAGAAGAGTTCTTAACATCAGTACTCCACGCAGCTCCTATTATGTTTCCAGTATGACCATTAGAAGACAGATCAGCAGTTGAAGTACCTGTTCCTTCATTAAAATTCCAATAACCAACCAATCCATTTTCATTTCCAACTGGTGGGCACGATGCATAAGCATTAATATCTGTTGAGCTTAATGCAACGCTCCATACAGAAAGCCTGTCCATTTTACCAGCAAAGTAATATCCATCGCTGTTTGATCCACTTCCATTCCACCATCTACCAATATATGTATTTACAGTACTTGGGAAGTTAACATTTCCAGAGAAAGTACCTGTTCCTAAGGAAACTCCATCAACAAATAATTCCACTGTAGTACCCGTCCTTTTCACTGCAACGTGATACCACTGGTTAATATTAAAACTGTGATTTAATGAAATTAAATTAAATGAAGAACCATTTGGAAATCTATAGCCAAACTGAAGACTTGTTAGCGATGCTCTGAACATGTATCCTTTCGGAGTACTTGAATTGTAGGTTTCGTCCGATTTGGCAAAAATGATATTGTTAGAATTGGTTCCATCTAGTTTTATATTTGCTTCGATAGTAAAATCATTTCTTAAATCTAGCGAGGTAGAATTGCCTAAGTTTACATTATCGTTTACACCGTCAAATTGTAGTGAACTTTTACCTACTAAATCCCAGCTGTATGAAGTTGCACCAGAGCCGGATAAAGTAATACTATCCGAAGTACAAACTGTTTGATCAGCACCACCGTCAACATTTGGTAACGGATTAACGTTAATTGATATAGTATCCGAATTTTGGCACCCATAGGTGTCTGTACCAATGACAATAACATCAGTATTAGAAGTAGGACTAAAAGAAGCTGATTGAGGCAACCCGGGAAGAGCGTTTATCTCATCAATGGAAAGAGCTCTGCTGTAGAATCTTAAATCATCAATTAACCCTTCAAAATACCTATTGTTGTTGTCATTGCCAATTTTAAAATCATTAAAAGAAGCTGTATTGATGGTCTGGCTCTTTTGGGCAGAATTAGATTCTAATTGGCCATCAACGTACAGTAGAGCCTGATCAATATTTGTTTGTCCGTTGGGTAAAACCACACAAACATGATGCCACTGATTGTCAGTTACTACTGTTGAACCAACAATATAACCATTATCTACCTCTATCCTAATTGTCCCACTTAGTCCGTTATTTCCCTGGGTTCTGAAACACCATCTACTCCCATTTTGACTAGTTCCACCATAATAAGCTATAACCCCATGATCTGAAGTTCTAATCCATGCTGAAATTGTCCTAGGAGTAGTTCCTAAGACTCCTTTATAACCGGTTATAACAACTTCATCATCCATCCCATCAAAAGACAATGCAGAACCTAACTTACCCGTTGTCCAAGTAGCTCCTGAAATTGTACCGTCTCTTGAATTTCCAGAAGTATCATAGGCAATCATCCCTGAATTGTTATCTAATTTCCAGTATGCTTCCAAATTTTGATCAGAAACGTTATTATTTGGTGTACCTACATTCCAAGAATAATTATATGCACCCGTGACAGTAAGAGAGATAGAATCATTAATACAAATGGTAGTATCATTTCCAGAGTTGAGAACAACATTTGGAAGTTGATTAACACTAACAACAACCGAGTCCGAACTTATACATCCATAACTGTCTGTGGCCACAACTGTGTAAGTAGTTTGCGTTGTTGGACTGACAGAAATAGATGGAGTAGTTTCCGTTGTGCTCCAAGCATAAGAGACAGCACCAGATGCTGTCAAGGAAATAACATCCGTAGAACAAATCGTAGTATCATTATTAACACTGACCGCATAAGGAATTACATTCACGGTAAGCTGATCCGTATCTGGGCAGCCATAAGAATTGGTAGCCGTTACCGTGTAGGTAGTTGTTACTGATGGGCTTGCTATAGGGTCGTTTACGGAAGGGTTACTTAGGCCTGTAGTGGGAGACCATGAATAACTATCTGCACCGGAAGCGGAAAGTTGGGTGGTTGATCCTTCACAAATGGTTACATCATTACCTGCATTTGCTGTTGGAACCGGATTAACTGTGATAGAAGCAGTGTCAAAAGCCTCACAACCAATAGTATTTTCTACTTTAAAATAATATTGTCCGGCATAATTTGTACCAACAGTAGGAGTAGCTATAATATCTTCGGTGTCCGTAGCGCTCCATCCTGATGTTCCGTTTGAAGAATTAGTGGTCCAGGTGAAAACGCATCCACTACCAGGGTCAGTCACCGTAATATCATCTAAGGCAATATCAGATCTTGCACCAGCACCTTTAGTAGCTACAAATCTTAATTTATTAACTGCGTATCCGGTAAGATCTACTTCTTGATTAATCCAAGGAGCAGATCCTGAAGCTTGTTGTTGTCCAGACTGAGACCATACGGTATTCCAAAAAGAACCATCGTAATACTGTAGCGCAAGTGTTCCCATTTGGAACCCATACATAAAATAATAGAAATCCACTACCACATTTGTTGATGAAATGGTACCTGACTCTAAGTAGGCTACATCATTTGTTACTCCGTTATTTGCCTCATAATATATGTAACCATTACCAGAGTTTGGACTATTGGGACCCGTATAAGAGGTGTTTGTAGCATTACTTTGTCCAAACCATTGTTCGTCATCACCACCTACATTTTGCCAAAAACCAGTTGGCGTAGAAGAAAAACTGGTAAGATTTGGACCATAATTGGAATTTGAAAATAATTCGCTATTGATAGTTGTTGAGGGTGTACAACCTGAAATAGAAGCATCAAAATTTAAACTATCTCCCAAACACAGGGCTCTATCGCCACCAATATCAGCCAACAAATTATTTGGTTCTACCGTAATGGTAACGGTACCTACAGATGAACATCCATTTGGCCCTGTAACTATAACACTATAAGTTGTAGTTTGAGTTGGAGTAACATTGATAGACTGAGATGTAGATCCATCATCCCACAAATAAGAAAATTGACCGTCTCCCGCTGATGCATATGCAAGGGATGAAGAACCATTACAGATAATTGCTGGATATGGTGTTACATTTAATCCCGGAACTTGTTTAGCAGAAACTGTAATCTGATCTGTGTTTTGACATCCATTTGCATCGGTACCCGTAAGTGTGAAGGTTTCAGTGGCTGAAACAATTAGCGTTGGATTGGCAATATTGGGATTACTAAGGCCAGTAGTAGGCAACCAAGAGTATGTAGAACCTCCACTACCGATCAATTGAAGTGTATCTCCAATACATAAATCAGTATTATTACCAGCATCAATGGTAGGAAGTGAATTTATTGAAATAGTTATCGTATCTGTATTGGTACAACCATTTGCATCAGTTCCAGCAACAATATAAGTGGTGTTTGTGGTGGGTGTAGCAACAGGATTTGAAATTGCAGAGTCACTTAGTGTTGCCGTTGGAGTCCATAAATAGGTTGATGCACCAGTTGCAGATAGGTTAATACTTGAACCTATACATACACTATTATCACTACCAGCACTCACAGAGGGTAATTCAAAAGTATTCACTGTAATAGGGATAGTTGCTGTACAACTTGCATGTTGTTCTATATCCACCGTATAAGTAGTGGTGTCCGTTGGGCTTACCGAGATACTTGGCGTATTTTCACCTGTGCTCCATACATATGAAGTACCTCCAGTTGCAGTTAGCGTGGTGGATGACCCTGAACACACTGTCTCTGGTAATGCCTGTACATTAACTGAATCAGCACGTAAAATAAGGTTCAGCGTTACCACGCTATCACATCCTCCACCAGGACTTTCACTATACCAATAATAGGTTCCACTTTCTGTGTATGTATTTCCATTCCAAGTCAAACTTTGGCAAGCAACTGTATCCACTGTTGATGATAAATTGGAATTTACTTCTTGGAAATCGTAAGTACTGTTACCATCGTTATCCAAGGGATTAGTGTAACCGTCTGTACCACTGGTTACTTTTCCTACCTCATTAACAGTTACCGGACTACTTCCTAATATTCCATCGCCTTCACCATCAGTATAACCAGCTTCAACTAAATCTGTACACCCATCCCCATCCGAGTCAATTTCAAGAAAATCGCCAATATTGTCTCCATCAGAATCAATTGGAGCAGTAGTTTCAGCGTTATCCGCCATTCCATCGTTATCAGCATCCGTAAAACCTGTATCGTTGGTGTCAATAACACCATCATTATTAGTGTCTTGAGCACCATCACCACCTTCAACTACATCATAAATTCCATCATTATCTGAATCCACATCTAGATGATCTGGAATTCCGTCCTGATCTGTATCTCTTGTGGGACAGAATACCATGTTACTAAAACTGACTACTTGGTCTGAGTTAGTAGGCGGTTCTGTATTAGAATAATCTAATTTAATTGAAGAAATATAGGACTGAATTCCATTTATGGCAATATCATCTCCATTGTTTTGAACTGTTGGAGAAGCACCCTCAAAAGTGTTAGGGATAATGTATGTCTGAGAACCAATTCCGTCACCATCTGAATCAACCTTAGTGAATTCGGAAGCACTTAGATTATGAGCATATCCATCACTTGTGGTTATAGTAAAAACACAATAATCTTTCCATGCGTCATTTTCTTGATCAACGTCATGTAAATCAAATGCTAAATTATAAACTGGAGGATCAAAACTAAATGTATGGCTGGAAACACCATTTGAGGTGGCTAACTGAAAAATGTTGTAAACTGCTCGATCCGCACCGTAATTGGGCTCACCAACATTAGTGCTGTCTGGTGGCACATATTCGTTTATCCTGAATTGAGGAGTAACTAAGTTATTTGAAAGCACTCCTGATGTAGATCTTGACAAAGTAATTTGTGTCCCATTTACATTGATCACTGGATTGGTAGCTACTGGGTCATCACCCGAACTTTCAGCATTACCTCCAGCGGTATAGTGATCTCTCCACTTAAGGGTGTCACTACCAACCCACTCACGGACAGCATTTCTATACGGAGTGGTACAATCGAATCCTTCTTCTACATCTGTAATTCCATCATTATCATCATCAATATCGTTTTCATCAGTGATTCCATCACCGTCAGAATCTAAACAATTTATGGTTACTGTTACAGGAAAAGAAGCTACGCAACCAGTTGATGTTTCTGTTCCAGTAACTAGGTATGTGGTAGTAGTTTGAGGGCTTGCTGTTGGTGCATTAGTAGCTGAATCACTTAAAGAAATCCCAGGTGTCCATGAGTAAGTATCAGCTCCATTTGCCGTAATTACAGTTGATTGTCCTTTACAGATGGTGGAACTATTAGCAGTTGCGAATACAAAAATACTATTTACATTAATGAATGAAGTATCAGATGATGAACACCCTATAGGGTTAGTGACTGTTAACATGTAATCACCAATATTGTCTGTCCCACTTGACGATGTTACTATGACGTCTTCTGTGTTATATGAGACCCAGTTAGAAGTATCTAGTACAGCATTGGTCGTCCATAAATATGATAAACTTATACTTGAGTAAGGTGAAGTTACGCTGGCATCAATACTTATAGAGTCCCCCTCACAATAGGCAGTATCAGAACCCACATTTACGGTTGGTGTTTGTAGAATACTTATGACAACCGTATCCGTGTAATTACAATAGGTATTTGTTGCCGTAACAGTATATGTAGTGTTTGTAGATACCGTAGCAACTGGATTGTGAATATTTGGATTTGATAGGCCTGTAGTTGGCAACCAAGAATATGTATAACCAGGAATAATGGTATCTACAGACAGCTGAGCTGTAGCATCTCTACAAATGGAATAATCATCAGCAGCTCCGTTTATTGACCCTGTACATACAAATGATCTAGTAAACACACGGATAAAATCTCCTTGTTGATTATCATTACCAAAACCTACATATAGTGAAGTATTTGAATTTCCAGTTGAAAACCAATCACCCACATTACTCGCATCATAATTGTACCAAGTTGAATTAGCAGAACCATTGTTCCAATTAAATGGATCAAATCTTCTTAGTTGGAAATTGGATTGAGAATTGGAGTTACCGTAAATAGGATAATAATTTGAAGCAAATCTTGAGCTATCGAAATAGAGTGTTTGGTCCCATCCAGCATAAACTCCTAAAATTTCGTGTTCAAAATTTATGATCGAGGTATCCGTTCTCCAGTCTGCTGTATCATTCAGGTAAACCAAATAAACATTTACATATTCTCCAGCTTGTAGTGTTCCACCGTACTGCGTATAGCTTGCCCCAGAAGAACCTAATAATTGATTGATTAGCGAAGAAGTTAACTTTAATGTCTCTGCTTCGCAAGTAATGACAGTTCGTTGTAACGAGTCAAAATATCCGGTACTATTACCAGGATCTGAAGTAACTCTGGCAAAGAAGGTTGAATCATCTGACGGGTTATGGTGTGCTGTAGTTGAGCTATCAACGGAAAGAATACCAAATGATTGAGAATAAACATTCGTTACTGTAATCAACAAACAAACGGTTAATAACAGGTATTTTGTGTAGTTAAATATATACTTTGAGTAGTGTTTTATCAAAACAATTTGGTGTACTTTTTATTCTAAAATAATAGATGTAAACAAATAAGATTGTAGCTTAATGATGAAAATAAATTAATGAGTAGAAAAAGAGGATCAAAATGTTAATAAATGTTAAAATTACAAATTTTTGAGTGGTATTGAAGTACTAATATTCAAGCTTGATTAAGAAACTAACTAAGTCTTGATCTTTACTCAAATTTATCTTTTTCCTGAGTCTATATCTTCTACTCTCTACGGACCTAACTGAGAGTCCCATGATATCTGCTATCTCTTTAGTGTTGAGGTTCATTCTAAGAAAAGTACATAGTTTGAGATCGGAAGTCGATAGTTCAGAATAAGTCCTTGTTAAGTACTCCAAATAACCTGGATATGCAGCACTAAATTGGTCAGCATAATTGTCATCTTTTCTTTTATCGTTTAAAGAACGATTTAAACTATTAATAAGTGGGACAAATAATTTTTGATCTTTTGGTGTTTTTAATAGAGAAACGTAATATCTCAAATCTTTAAGAATAGTAGACATAATCTCATTTTCTTGAACAATATTAGTAGAAAGCATGGCCAATTCTCGTTTCTTGTGTTCTAGATCAGAAGTAGCCAGTTTTTCCTTTTGATTAGCAATAACGATCTGCTTTTCTATATATACTTTTCTGGAAATAAAATAAGCTGACAAAAAAGCTAAAATCAGAATGAGAATAATGGATATCAAAATTACATTTTGAATAAAAGAAGCCTGCTCTTCGTTTTTTCGTTGACCTAAAAAGATTTCATTTTTTATCTCTATTCCTGAAAGAAGTTGAGAAATTTGTGACGAATATCGGTTTTCCAACAGGCTAACTAAGGAATCTACTTTTTGAGTGAAGGAGTCATATTTTTTCAGACCATCTAAAATTTGCAGCTTTACCGCAAGAGCTCTTTCAAGTTCTAAACTTAAGTCATTTTCTTTGGCTAAATCTATTACATTTTTATTGGTCTGAACAGCAAGCTTGTATTGATTTACACCTAATAAAGCAAGTGTTTTATTATTCAGCATTTTGGTTAACTGGAAAGGCCATTTTTCATAGTAGGATTCGGCAGAACTAAACGAAAAAACTGCATTTTGATAATCCTCAATAGCTAAGTAGTAATCTCCTTTATACTCAAAACAGTTACCAACATAACTCTTTAATATATCGTAATCCATTGAAGATGTCCAATCCGATTTTTCAGGAAGGTATTCAGGGTGATTTTCCATGAACTGAAAAAGACTATCTACCTTCCGTTCAAACTGTAATGCTTTTTTGGGCATATTCCATTTAAAAT
>CACAYQ010000066.1 GCA_902536695.1 uncultured Bacteroidota bacterium
GATTGCAGCGTTTATCTTATTCATTTAAATGCGGTTTTTATTTTTTTGGTGAGGTTCGAATGAATTAAATCTTTTCCTAATAAAATCATATTTTTAATGGCTTTATCATTGCTTATTCCATGACCGATAAGAACGTTACCACTAACACCAAGGACGGGTGTCCCGCCATAATTTTCATAATTAAATCTCTTAAAGTAATTATCTAGTAAATTACGTTTTGCTAGAATAGTAAAAAAGGATTCTGCCTGTTTAAGTACTACATTACCGGTGAATCCATCACAAACGATCACATCAGCTTTTTCATTGAACAGATCTCTACCTTCTACATTACCAATAAAATTAATATCATCGTTATCTTCTAACAATTGAAAGGCTGCTTGAGTAAGTAAATTACCTTTTCCTTTTTCTTCTCCAATATTAAGAAGTCCAACTTTAGGATTTTTTAATCCATACACATTTTCTGCAAATAAACTGCCTAAAATAGCGAACTGAAATAGTACATCTGGTTTGCAATCTGCATTTACACCTACATCCAAAATAAGGCCAACAGAGCCATTTTCCTTTGGCAAAACAGATGTAATACAAGGTCTAATAACTCCTTTAATTGGGCCTACAGAAAACATGCTTCCCACCAACATTGCCCCAGAATTTCCTGCACTTGAAAAAACATCAATTTCTCCATTTTTTAAGGCTTCAAAGCCAACACTTATACTGTTGTTTGGTTTTTTTCTAATGGCTTTAGTAGCGTGTTCATTCATGGCTATTTGATCATCAGCATGTATAAATTCAAATAAAGATAATTCAGCATTATTCTGTTGAAGTATCTCTTTAGCCACATTTGAGTCGCCAATTAATACAATCTTTTCATCAGTACTAAGTTGTTTTGATGCTAATAAAGCGCCATGTAAGGTGGAATGCGGGGCATAATCACCCCCCATTATATCAAGACCAATTTTCACTAGAAATTAACCTGTAGTTTTAAACAGTCGTTTCTTTTTCCATTACTACTTTCCCTTTGTAGTAAAGCTTTCCCTCAGACCAATGAGCTCTGTGGTATAGATGTGTTTCACCTGTAGTTGGGCATGTTGCAAGTTGCTGAGTAGAAGCTTTGTAGTGAGTTCTTCTTTTATCTCTTCTAGTTTTTGACTGTTTGCGTTTAGGATGTGCCATAACTATTTATTAATATTTGTTTTTCTTCAGTTTAGTTTTCTTTTAATTTTTTTAGTGCATCCCACCTGGGGTCATAGCCAAACTTATGACTATGATCAGAATTTGAATAGGCCTCTATTATTTTTACTTGTTCAGGATTACAGTGATTGTCTTTATGAATATTTCTTTTAGGGTAATTTAACATGAAATTTTCATAAATAATAAATGCAATGTTGTATTCATAGCTTTCATAAGGTATAAAAATTACATCGTCTTTTATTACTTCTTCCTCAACGTGGTCAAACTTAATGTAGTTTTGATAGGATTGATTAAAATGTAAAATCATTTTATCTAAACAGCGATCACAACTAACACTGGATTCACCAGATAGTTTCATTCTGATATCAAGTAAATGTGTTTCCTTTCTAATGTCAGAATCAATGGAAATTATTCCATCGAACTGAAATGCAGGGTTAAAAAATTCAAAGAACATTTTATCTATTTCAAAGCTAAATGAATTTGATCCAGCTTTTAAACTTGAAAAGGAAATATTAAATTCTTCCAAATCCATTTTTTCAAAATAGTTGGCAAATTTAGGTATAATGTCTTGAAGAAAAAAACTTTAATTAAAATTGATGAAAATTTCTGGATCTAGAGGATATCCGTTATGCCACAATTCAAAATGCAAATGTGGCCCAGTTGAGTGTTCTCCACTGTTACCAACAATAGCAATAGGTTCTCCAGACTCTACAAAATCACCTATCTCTTTTAGTATCTCTGAGTTATGTTTATAGATCGAGATTAGATTCTTTTTGTGCTGTATGTGGACAACATGACCATCGGTAGGCGACCAGTTGTGGTAAATAATTGTACCATTTAATATAGAAGAAACAGCTTCATTTTTAGGAGCAATTATGTCTACGCCAAAATGACCACTAGAAATATTCATTTTATTAGTAATTTCTCCTTTAATGGGCGGGAATAATAGTAACTCTGGAAGCACTTCACTTTTTAATGCACCTCCTGGAATGACATCAATATCAAATTTCTCTCTGTTTTGAACTTTCTCACGCATTGATTTTTCTGAAGAAGAAATTTCATTGGTATTTGAATTAGCATTAGGGTTAATTTTTTTCCAGCTAGTATCTTTTTCATTAATTGGAATACTGCCGTTTAGAATTTGCATTACATTATTTATGTACGATTTTTCTTTTTCTGTTTTACTTAATAGCTCAGTTAACTTTTGATCAATAATTATACTTTTATTTTTGATTTCTTGCTGTTGAGTGGGGTTAGGGTAGCCAGGGATTAAATTTTTCAGGGAACTATAAGAAATGAGCGCAAAGGTCAAAAACCCCAAAAGAATAGTAAAGAATGAGAGTAATATAAACACGTTAAATTTAGAAGTTGTGTAGGACCTCTTTTCTTCATAATTGTCTACATCTAAAATAATGATTCTTTTTTTTTCCTGAGCCCTGTTGAACCAGTCACGAAATTTAGATGCTTTTTTGTTTTTTTTAGCCACAATTCGCTTTTAAGACAAATATCAAAAAAATAAACAATTATTTCTCTAAATAGATTCGGGTTTAATCAATTGATTACACAATAAGTTGTAATCTTTGTGGTTAATATTGCATAATTCAAACATGAAAAATTTATTTTTTCTATTAGCGTCCATTTTGCTTTTTTCATGTACCACTGAGAAGAATACAGTCGTTCACCGAACATTTCATAATCTTCATGCAAAATACAATGGATTTTTTAATGCTAATGAAATAATTAAATCAACGTATAATACATTTGATACAAAAAGAACAGAAGATTACACAGAACTTCTCCCAATATACCCACTTCCAGATAAAGATGAGTCAAAAAACTGGTATTCTCCTATGGATACAGCAGCTGCAAAGTGCGAATTGGTTATTTTCAAACATCGAATGCCTCATTCCAAAAAAGGGAGATCAAGAAATAAGGAATGGTGTAGTTGGATTGATGATAATTGGATGACAATAGCTCAAACCAAATTTTACAAACAAGAATATGGGAAAGCGCTCAAGATTTTTCAATACGTAGAGTCTCACTACGAACTTGAAAACAGCTATTATCAAAGCCTTTATTGGCAAGCAAAAACCTACATCGAGATGCAGGCATTTGAAGATGCAGAAGAAATTTTGCTCCGTTTAATTACGAAACATCAAGAACAGCAGAAAGAGATTGAAGAACAACCATTTTTAGATGAAATTTCTACTAGGGTCAAGCCCTATCTTATGACATCTAAAAAGAAAATAACGCTCCGTGATAAATGGAGAATTAAGACAAATTACGAGGAAAGAATTAAGTTTTTAGAGAATCAAGATTTCAAAGTTCCAACCAAGCTGATCAACCAAATTAATCCAACTCTCGCAGATTTATATTTAAAATCAGGTGAAGATCAAAAAGCAATTACCTTTTTAGAAAATGCTTTAAATGGTAGACATAAAAAAGAATTCAAAACTAGACTCATTTTTATACTGGCTCAACTTTACTCTGAAGAGGGGAATTTAAAAGCTTCGAGATACTATGAATGGGTAGTGAACAGAAACCCAGATTATGATATGGCTTTTCAAGCAAAAATCAATAGAGCACTTTCATTTAGCGGAGGTGATTCAAAAGCAATCAAGGCTCAGTTATTAAAAATGTTAAAAGACGATAAGAATATTGAATATTTTGATCAAATCTACTTTGCTCTAGCTGAAATTGCCTTTTCAGATGGTCTAGAGGATTTGGCTATCGAGTATTTGATGACATCGGTTAGAGTCAGTGTAAAGAATAAAAAACAGAAAGCAAAATCATTACAAAAATTAGGGGATTGGAATTATATGAAAGATGAATATTTGTTAGCTTATCAATATTATGATACCATACAACAAGTGTGGGGTAATGATAGTGTAGCCAAGTCAAAAACATTAAAGAGATATAAGACACTTGAACTTATTTACAAAAATTCTAAAACAATTACGGATAATGATAGCATTCTCAATATTTGTGCATTAAGCCCAGAGGAAAGGTCAAAAAAGTTATTTGATGTGGTTGATATCTTAGAAAGAGAAAAGGAGTTAGCAGAATCCAAAAAATTAATGGCAAGTAATAATGGACTTCAAATGCCTTCGAGTAATCTACCAATAACTCAACTAATGTTTTTTTGGGATCAAAATATGCTTGAGCGAGGAAAATCAAATTTTACATCAAAATGGGGAACGAGAAAATTAGAAGATAATTGGAGGAGAGCCAATAAAAAAACAAGTCTGAGTGATGATGAATTTCAAGATGTAGGTGTAGAAGAGTCAAATGGAATTTATGAAGAATTATTAGATGGACTACCTTGTGACGACACCAATAAGATGAATAAACTAAGAGAGGAATCACTGGAATCTATGTTTAGTTTGGGGCTAACACATCATTATGAGACTGAAAATTTATTGAAGGCGACTTATTACTTTAATATAATTGTGGCAAACCATCAACCACATGAATCTGCTATTGCTTCAATTTATGAACTTTATCTTATACACGAAGAGCTAAAAAATAATACTTCTAAAACTGAAATGAAATCTTTATTATTAAAAAAATACCCCAACAGTAAGTATGCTAAATTGTTGAGTAATGATCTTAACACGGATAAAAGTCAATATATAAAGGAAAACAGTCGTTATGCTAAAGCATATCGTTTTTATATGAACGGAAATTATGAGTTAGCATTTGATTCCGCTCTATCTGCTATGAAAGATACGCTGAATCCTCTATACTGCTCATACAGTCTCTTAAGTGCTTACAGTATAGCTAAGATACCTAATGCTGATGACTCTTCTCATACAAGCTTAATAGAACTGTTAAAGGAGGTCGTATCTAGGTGTATGGGGACAAGTCAGGGAGACCAAGCTTACGAAATTTTAAAAAACTTGAAAGTAATAAATGCTAGTTCAAAAGATAAATGGAATTTTTCCTTCTCACCAGATACCATTCATTATTTTATATTGTTCGCTCCAAAAGAATCTTTTGATATAAATAAAGCTAAAATTGCAGTAGCTGATTTTAATTCGGCATCTTTTTCATCATTTAATCTGAAAACATCTAATAAGTTTTTAAATACTTCTGATCAAATGATAATCGTTAAGTCTTTTCCAAATTCGATTGAAGCTATGAACTACTATGATGCTTTTCGAGTAAATAAAGGAAAAATTAAAAATTACAGTGATCAAAACTTTTTTTTACTTACTCCAGATAATTTGAAATCTCTTTACTTGGAGAAGAAAATAGACGAATATCTTAAATTTTTTAAAGCCTTTTACCTGTAAAATGATCATAAAAAACGTTTTTTGTATATTTGTAAATTATTATGGTATTTAAATCAGATAAACATACTATGGCAGGTTATTCAAATGGGAGTCAGTCTCCTGAAAGACTAAACCGAATTGTGGAAGGAACTCACATAGAAGGTGACATAAAATCAGATTCTAACATAAGAATAGATGGTTATGTAAAAGGGATAATAAATGTGAAAGGTAGATTGGTGCTTGGTCCAACTGGAAAAATTAATGGAAACATTTTTTGTAAAAATGCAGATATTGAAGGGAAGTTGAATGGGGTTATTGAAGTTGACGAGTTGTTATCATTAAAAAGTACTGCTAAACTACAAGGGGAGATATCAACCAATAAATTATCCATAGAACCGGGTGCTATTTTCTCAGGTAATTGTAAAATGGGCGCGGTGTTAAAGGATATTTCAACCAGTGAGGATAAAATTCAAGAACCTGAAAAAATTCTTCAAGAAAAAACTGCGTAATAATCAGATACAGATACAAATTTTAATTCTAAATTTGTAGCCTTTAAATTTTGTAATCATGAAGACTAAATTACTTGTACCTACCGATTTTACGAATGAAGCCCATTCTGCTATTCAACATGCCGTAAAACTCGGTGTCATTGTTCAAGCTGAAGTGATTTTACTAAATGTAGTTAAAGACAAATCAGATATACCTGCTGCTACAACTAAACTAAAAGAAGAAGAGAAGTGGGCCAAAACAGTTAATGATCAGATAGATGTTCGCTCCATTGTTAGAGTTGGAAACATATTTGATGATATTGGTGACGCAGCTTCTGAGTTGGGCGTTTCTTTAATCATCATGGGGACACATGGGGCTAGTGGATGGCAAAAAATTACAGGAAGTTATGCTTTGAAAGTTATTACGAATTCTTCAGTTCCATTTATTGTAGTTCAAGATCAACTTATGAATGATACGGGTTACGACAGCATTGTTGTTCCACTGGATTTAAATAATGAAACCAAACAAAAGCTAGAAATGGTTGCTAGTATTGCACATTATTTTGATTCCGAAGTTCACTTAATTACACCCAACGAATCGGATGAGTTTTTGTCCAATAAATTGAAAGCTAACAGAATTTGGGCTGCTAAATACCTTAAAGGTAAAAACGTCAAGTTTACCACTCAAATTGTAGATGATGGAGATAATCTGTTAGAGGGAGTTTTTAAATTATCTAAAAAAGTAGAAGCGGATTTGATTGCGATCATGAATCTTCAGAAAAATTCACTTATGGGCGTTTTAGGGAGTTCATATCAACAAGAAATTATTGCCAATAAAGCAAAAGTTCCTGTATTATGTCTAAACCCTCTTAAATCTACTATTGCTTCAGGTAGCATTTTAGTAAGATAAGATCAGTAGTGCTAGGATGCTTTCAGAACAAGAAATTATAAGAAGGGAAAGCCTTCAGAAACTTCGAGAATACGGCATTGATCCTTACCCAGCAAGTGAGTATAGTAGGTCCCACTATTCTTCTGACATATTAGATAATTTTATTGAAGGAGAAAAAGTAATTATAGCTGGAAGGTTATTAAGAAGAAAAATTCAAGGTAAAGCTAGTTTCGGAGTTATCCAGGATGCCAAAGGCAAAATTCAGGTATACTTTAACAGAGATACGATTTGTCCAGATGAAGATAAAAGTATTTACAATGACGTGTTTAAAAAGTGGCTAGATCTAGGAGATTTTATAGGAATCGAAGGAGAAGTTTTTAAAACACGAGTAGGTGAAATCACTATCGATGTTCATCAATTTCATCTTTTAAGTAAGTCTTTAAAACCATTACCATTACCTAAGACTGACAAGGACGGTAACGTGTATGACGCTTTTAACGATCCTGAATTAAGATATAGAAGAAGATATGTTGATTTAGTGGTTAATAACCATGTGAAAGAGACTTTTGTAAAACGTTCGAAAATCATGTCTAGTATGCGTAATTTTTTGAACAATCATGGGTATTTGGAAGTAGAAACACCCATTTTGCAGCCTATTCCAGGCGGGGCAGCGGCAAGACCTTTTATTACGCACCACAATACGTTAGATATCCCGCTTTACTTGAGAATTGCAAACGAACTGTATTTAAAGAGACTTATTGTTGGCGGATTTGAAGGGGTGTATGAGTTTGCTAAAGATTTTCGAAACGAAGGCATGGATAGAACCCACAATCCTGAATTCACACAAATGGAAATTTATGTAGCTTATAAAGACTACAAATGGATGATGGATTTTACAGAAAAGATGCTTGAAAATATATGTTTAGAAGTGCTTGGTAC
>CACAYQ010000067.1 GCA_902536695.1 uncultured Bacteroidota bacterium
TGTAGTTGAGGAAAATCCTGAATTTGTAGGTGGGATGGCCAAGCTGTATGAATACCTTGGAAAAAACATTCAGTACCCAGAAATGGCTAAAGAAAACGGTATCCAAGGTAAAGTGTTTGTGCAGTTTGTAGTGTGGAAAGACGGAACAATTCGAGATGTAAAAGTAGTGAAAGGAGTACACAAAACTTTAGACAATGAAGCCACTCGCGTGGTTAAGACCATGCCGAAATGGACTCCAGGAAAACAACGAGGCAAAGCTGTAAATGCAAGGTTTACTCTTCCGATAAAATTCAGAATTAGTTAAATCTGAAATAGTATTCTTGCTGGTTATGTAAACGAATGATTTAGACAATCATTCCTGCTCCAACTGTATTATTAGTTGCTTCATCAATAATAATGACACTTCCAGTGCTTCTGTTGTCTTTATACTGATCTGCAAAAAGAGGTTGGGTTACTCTTAAGGTGACTTTGGCAATATCATTACACTTTATTTCTTTATCATCTTCCAGACGATGTAGTGTGTTGATGTCTACTTTATATTGAATGTCTTTAATCAGACATCTCGCTTCCTTTGAAGTGTGTTTAAGGGTGTATTTTCCTTTGTTAATTAAAGGTGTTTCGCTCATCCAGCATAACATCATTTCTACATCTTGTATGACTTCGGGTTGATTTTTAGGTCTCACAATCATATCGCCTCTACTAACATCAATATCATCTTCCAGTGTTAAGGTGATGGACATAGGAGCATAAGCTTCATCTATACTGCCGTTAAAGGTCTCTATAGATTTAATCTTTGATTGAAATCCAGAAGGTAGTACAGTAACATCATCTCCGATTTTAAATATTCCTCCGGCAATTCCCCCTGCATAACCTCTGAAATCATGAAATTCATCTTTTTGTGGCCTTACTACATATTGTACAGGAAATCGACAATCGATATGATTATGATCGGAAGCAATGTGGACGTTTTCAAGTGTGTGTAATAAAGTACTTCCTTCATACCAAGACATATTATTGGAACGATTAACTACATTATCTCCATTTAAAGCACTAATCGGAATAAATCTAAAATCTTTTGTCCTAAGTTTTGCACTAAATCCGACTAATTCCTCTTTGATTTTTTCATATTGCTTTTGATCATAGTCTACTAAATCCATCTTATTAATACAGTAAATAATATGTGGAATTCCTAGCAGAGAAGCAATAAAGGAGTGTCTTCTAGTTTGTTCTACAATTCCGTTTCTAGCATCAACCAAGATGATGGCTAAATTTGCGGTGCTCGCTCCGGTCACCATATTTCTAGTGTATTGAATGTGTCCAGGAGTATCAGCAATAATAAATTTCCTTTTTGGAGTAGCAAAATAACGGTAGGCTACATCTATAGTAATTCCTTGTTCCCTTTCAGCTCTGAGTCCATCTGTTAACAAAGCAAGGTTTACTTTTTCTTCTCCTTTCTTTTGACTGGCTGTTTCAATGGCATCCATTTGATCTTGAAAAATGGATTTACTGTCATATAATAATCTTCCTATAAGTGTACTTTTTCCGTCATCCACGCTACCTGCAGTAGTAAATCGAAGCAGGTCCATTTTTAAATATTTATTGCTCATACTTTACTTTTTTAGAAGTATCCTTCTTTTTTTCTATCCTCCATAGCTGCTTCAGACCTCTTATCATCAGCTCGTCCACCTCTTTCAGTAATTCGTGAAACGGCTACCTCTTCAATGATTTTTTCTAATGAATCAGCATCTGATATAGTAGCTCCTGTGCATGTAGCATCACCAATCGTTCTAAAACGAACTTGCATTGGTTTGATTTGTTCATTCGGTTTTGTCTGTACAAAATCAGTTTTTGCCATAACTACTCCATCTCGGACAAAACAATCTCTTGTGTGAGAAAAATATAGACTTGGTATTTTGATATTCTCTTTTAAAATAAATTGCCAAATATCCATCTCTGTCCAATTACTAATAGGAAAAACCCTAAAATGCTCTCCAAAATGCTTTTTCCCATTGAATAAATTCCATAATTCAGGCCTTTGATTTTTAGGGTCCCATTGTCCAAAGTCGTCTCTGTGAGAGAAAAATCGCTCTTTCGCTCTTGCCTTTTCCTCATCTCTACGAGCTCCTCCAATTGCACAATCAAATTTATGTTCTTCAATACCATCTAATAAAGTAGTGGTTTGAAGTTTATTTCTACTTGCATAAATTCCTTTTTCTTCTACCACTTTTCCTTCGTCAATGGATTTTTGAACTGAAGCAATAACGAGTCTTCCTTTGGTTTCCTCCATCAATGAATCTCTAAATGCATACAATTCATCAAAGTTATGTCCAGTATCTACATGCATTAGTGGAAAAGGAACACTTGCAGGATAGAAGGCCTTCCTTGCCAAATGATAACATACAATAGAATCTTTTCCCCCAGAAAAAAGCAATACTGGGTTTTCAAATTGTGCAGCTACTTCCCTTAATATAAATATGGATTCCGCCTCCAGTTCTTCTAAATGTGATAATTGGTATTTCCCCATTTATTTAAGTTTATTTAAAAGTACACTAATTAAAGTTTCTCCAATTTCATTAATTGATTTGTTTTCTGTATCGAGTACCAAATCAGGATTTACTGGACACTCGAACGAGGAAGACACACCCGTAAAATCTTTTATTTCTCCTTTTCTAGCCCTCTTGTAGAGTCCCTTGACATCTCTTATTTCACACGTTTCTAAGTTAGTAGAAACAAACACTTCAAAGAAATCATTTTCTCCAATCACGTTTTTGGCTAATGCTCTCATTTTTTGAGTAGGGCTTACAAAGCAGCAGAAAGTAACCACACCAGCTTCTACAAATAATTTAGTTACCTCTGCAATTCTTCTGATATTTTCTTGTCTATCTTGATCAGAAAATGATAAGTTTTTGTTAATTCCTAATCTAATGTTATCGCCATCAAGAACTTGAGTGTAAACACCATTATCATGTAACTGACGACTAACATAATTTGCTATGGTTGTTTTACCAGAGCCAGAGAGTCCAGTTAACCATATGCATATCCCTTTTTGATTAAGTAGTTTTTCCTTATCTTCTCTAGATAGCAAAGAGTCTTTAGTAGAATATAAATTTTGCATCAGCAAAGGTTGATTTTATAGCGCCTCAAAACTATAAAGAAACCAGAATAATTCCCTAATAAATTTTGAATTATTACTTTTATACATAATTGTAAAGCTTGAACAAGCCGAATTATAAGTTATGGGAGCATTTATTAGTCCAAAAGTAGATAAAGTCGGGATAGAAGATAGGGTAAATAGAATTACCAAAAGAAGCATTAAGAAAGAGGCTAAACTTGAGGGCTTGAAAATGGCTTTAAATATGGTTGATTTAACAACGCTGGAAGGGATGGATACGGTTAATAAAGTTACTCAAATGTGCTACAAGGCACAACATTTACACGATGAATTTCCTGGACTACCAACTGTGGCTGCTGTATGTGTATATCCTAATTTCGTTAAAATAGCGGTGAACGCCCTGAAGGATTCGCCAATTAAAGTAGCAAGTGTTGCAACAGCTTTCCCTAGTGGACACTCTTCATTAGATGTGAAGATTACCGATACTAAAATGGCTGTAGATGCAGGTGCTCATGAGGTTGATATGGTGATAAGTAGAGGAAAGTTTCACATGGGCGATTTTGGATTTGTATATGATGAAATTGCAGCTATTAAACAAGCATGTGGAACATCAGTTAGATTAAAAGTTATTTTAGAAACGGGAGAACTTGGAAATTTAGATAATGTGAGATTAGCTAGTGATATTGCCATTGCTGCTGGTGCTGATTTTATAAAAACCTCCACGGGCAAAATTAAGCCAGCCGCTACACTTCCGGTCACATTAGTCATGCTTGAAGCCATTAAAGATCATTATTACAAAACAGGTATTATGGTAGGCATGAAACCAGCAGGTGGAATTTCCAATTCAAAATTAGCCCTTCAATACCTTGTAATGGTTAAAGAAACGCTGGGTGTAAAATGGTTAGATAATCATTGGTTTAGATTTGGTGCTAGTAGTCTGGCTAATGACCTACTGATGCAAATTTTAAAACAATCAACTGGCGCTTATCAATCCGCAAATTATTTTTCTAAAGATTAGTATATGAATAAAGAGATTAAACCATTGAAATTTTCTGGTAAATGGGATTTTGATCCTGCCCCAGAAAGTGTAGATCATATTAGTTTAAAAGATCAATATGGGCTGTTTATCAATGGTAAGTTTGAAAACCCTCAGACTAGTAATTATTTTCCTTCCGTAAATCCTGCGAATGAAGAGCATCTATCTATGATTGCTGAAGCAGGTGAAAAAGATATAAATGCTGCTGTAAGTGCTGCTAGAAAAGCATTTGATGGTCCATGGTCAAAAATGTCAGCCAAAGAAAGAGGAAAATATATTTTCAGGATAGCCAGATTGATTCAAGAGAAGTCCAGAGAATTAGCAGTAATAGAAACATTGGACGGGGGAAAACCCATTAGAGAATCTCGAGATGTAGATGTGCCTATTGCAGCTGCTCATTTTTTTTATTACGCAGGTTGGACGGATAAGTTAAATTACGCTTTTCCAAATAGAGACCCTAAGCCCGTGGGAGTTGCAGGTCAAGTTATTCCATGGAATTTTCCTTTGATGATGGCGGCATGGAAAATTGCTCCTGCATTAGCTACTGGAAATACAGTTGTACTAAAACCAGCTGAAACGACTTCGTTAACAGCTCTAAAATTAGCTGAGATTATACAGGAAGCTGATTTACCAAATGGGGTAGTGAATATCATAACTGGTGCGGGCGCAACTGGAGCAGGAATTGTCAATCATCAAGATATTGATAAAATTGCATTTACGGGGTCAACAGGGGTTGGAAAAATCATCATGAAAGCCATTGCAGGGTCAAATAAAAAATCCACAATGGAGCTAGGAGGAAAAGCAGCTAATATCATTTTTGAAGATGCTCCATTAGATCAAGCTGTGGAAGGAGTAATTAATGGAATTTACTTTAACCAAGGACATGTATGTTGTGCAGGATCAAGATTATTCGTTCAAGAGTCGGTTTATGACGTAGTCCTTAGAAAATTAAAAGACAGAATACAATCATTGATATTAGGAAACCCGTTAGATAAAAATACCGATATCGGTGCCATAAATTCAAAAGAACAACTTGGTACTATAAATAAATATTTAAAAATAGGTCAACAAGAAGGGGCGGACATGTTTCAGCTTGAATGCCCAATACCTAAAAAAGGATTTTGGTGTCCACCAACCTTATTTACTAATGTGTCTCAATCTCATGTTATCGCAAAAGAAGAAATTTTTGGACCTGTATTAGCTATCCAAACTTTTAGAACCATTGATGAGGTGATCACTAAGGCAAATAATACTCCTTTTGGTTTATCAGCTGGAGTGTGGACTGATAAAGGGTCTAAAATTTTTAATCTCACCTCTCAAATGAGAGCTGGAGTAGTTTGGGCCAATACCTACAACAAATTTGACCCCACTTCTCCTTTTGGTGGTTACAAAGAAAGCGGTCACGGGAGAGAAGGGGGATTACATGGTTTAACTCCTTATCTAAACTTTTAACATGGCAGAAAGAATTAATGTGCTAAAAACATATAAGATTTTTATTGGTGGTAAATTTCCAAGAACAGAGTCTGGGCGGTTTTATCAGTTAAACAATCGCAGTAAGGCTATTGCAAATGTGTGTTTGTCTTCAAGAAAAGATCTAAGAAACGCAGTGGTAGCAGCAAGAGGTGCCTTTGAAAAATGGTCAGGATCTACTGCTCATAATCGCAGTCAAATACTTTACCGAATGGCAGAAATGATGGAAGGAAGGAAGGACCAATTTATTTCTGAATTAGTATTACAAGGTGTTGATAGAAAAGAAGCAAAGGTAGAAGTAGATTTAAGTATTGATAGGGTAATTTACTTTGCAGGCTGGGCAGATAAAATCAATCAAGTTTTTGGTTCGGTAAATCCAGTTGCTACTAGTCATTTTAATTTTTCATTAATGGAGCCCATGGGTGTGGTAGGATTAGTTGCTCCAGAGAAATCAGGACTGCTAGGCTTAGTGAGTTCGTTATGCCCCATATTAGTTTCTGGAAATTGTGCTGTGGTATTGGCTTCAGAAAAACTACCATTATGTTCCATAACGTTAGCTGAAGTATTAGCTACTTCTGATGTTCCAGGGGGAGTTGTAAATATCCTAACAGGAAAAAAAGAGGAAATAATGGTTCATTTAGCTAAACATATGGATGTGAATGCCATTTATTTAACCGATAATTTAGAACATAAAAAATCAGTACAGGAAGAAGCTATTCAAAATCTTAAAAGGGTGGTTCTTGGCAACCAGATATCCTGGGGTGATCGAACAGTAGAAAATCCTTATATAATTACTGACTTTATGGAAACTAAAACAACATGGCATCCTGTTGAAGTCATTTCAGGAACAGGTTCAGGATACTAAGCACGGAAATAATGGAAGGAAGTAAGAAGAGGCATATTGCCAAAACGTTTACATGGAGAATTACAGCTACGTTGACTACCATGATAATTGCATGGATTGTAAGTGGAGATCCCATGACTGGTTTAACGGTTGGAGGGTTTGAGTTTTTTATAAAAATGCCAGTTTATTATCTACACGAAAGAGCATGGTATAAATCTAACTTTGGGATTGATGGCAGAAATAAATGAGCAACAACTTCTTGAGTTAGCTAAAAAAGCTGCTATCGAAGGGGGAGCGGAGATTATGGAGGTGTATCAAAGTGAGTTTAAGGTTTTTGAAAAAGAGGATCAATCTCCATTGACAATAGCCGATCAGCGTTCCAATGAGGTAATTGAAAAGTTGTTAAAATCATCTGGAATTCCCATTTTAAGTGAAGAAGGAATTCATAGCTCGTTTGAAGAAAGGAAATCCTTTACGTATTTGTGGATTGTAGATCCGCTAGATGGCACAAAGGAGTTTGTGAAAAAAAATGGAGAGTTTACAGTGAACATAGCGCTTGTTGAAAATGGAACTCCCATATTGGGTGTGATTTATGTGCCCGTTAAAAAATGGATGTACTTTGGGTCGTCTGCCGGATCGTATAGAGAAGTGGGGGACTCAAGAGAAAAATTGCCGCTTAACATTAAAAAGGATGTATTTACAGCAGTTGGTAGTAGATCACACCCAAGTAAGGAAACAGCTGACTTTTTTGAACAATTAAAGAAAGAGCAAGGAAATGTAGAGGTAATCAGCATGGGGAGTTCATTAAAAATTTGTTTAGTAGCAGAGGGTACTGCAGATGTATATCCTAGGTTTGCACCCACTATGGAATGGGATACAGCTGCTGGTCATGCTATCGCAAAATTTGCTGGAAAATCTCTTATTGATTTGGAAACCAATCAGGAGATGCTATATAATAGACAACAATTGAGAAATAATTGGTTTATAGTAAAATGAAGAAAAAAGCACTTATAACAGGAGTTACAGGCCAAGATGGTGCATATTTAGCTGAATTATTATTAAGTAAGGGATATGAAGTTCATGGTGTAAAAAGAAGAGCTTCCCT
>CACAYQ010000068.1 GCA_902536695.1 uncultured Bacteroidota bacterium
GTGGAATTGGAAATAGCTCATGTTTACCAGTTTCAAAATCAACAATCTCATCAGCTGCTTTACCTGTTCTAACTAAATCAAAAAAACGATGACCTTCACAAGATAACTCCGATCTTCTTTCCTTTAAAATGTGTTCATACAAATCGTTACCAGAAGAAGTTCTTAAGAACATTCCAGCTCGTTGTCTAACTTGGTTCAAATAACCCAATGCTGTAGCATCATCCCCAAGTTGATTGTAAGCTTCTGCTGCCATTAAAAGCACATCAGCGTATCTAATTACTCTATAGTTAACACCACTAGTTAAATCGTTATCGGGTATACCATTTAACATTTCATCTCTTGTTTTAATGTATTTGTTGTTGTAAAAACCGGTGTGATGACCATAAATTTGAGTATATTCTGTTCCTGGAGCATTTGCTGCTATAAAGTTATCTATATGTAGGCAAGTGGCCTCTCTTCTTGGGTCTTGGTATTCAAATGAATCAAATAAATCTTGAGTTGGCAAATTATAACTATTGCCATCCCCATATGTAGGGCCGTCATATTGTCTTATCCCTTGATAACCCGGTGTCAAATTACCTTCAAGACAAATTAAACATCCATATGACCCCCCTTCATCTGCAGAATACTCAACATCAAAAACTGTTTCCGCATTGTTTTCATTTTCCTTGAGAAAAATGGTGGAATAATCAGGTGTCAAGCTGTAATTGTTACTGTTTATTAATTGATCTAATGTTCCAGCTGCTTGTGACCATTTTTCCTGATATAAATAGACCTTACCTAAAAGCCCCAAAGCGGCCCCTTTGTCTACTCTTCCTTTTATGCCGGAATGAGTTGACTCAGATTTCCATGAGAGTACAGCTATGGCTTCTTGTAAATCCGATTCAATTTGTGAATACACTTCGACTTTAGGTGTTCTATCTAGTTCTGTAACTTGTTGGACCCCCAGCCTTTCGTCAACTACTAAGGGAATATCTCCAAAAAACTTCACTAGTTCTGAATAATAAAAAGCCCTAAGAAATTTAGCTTCTGCTAAAATGACATCTTTTCCAGGAAACTCTACGTTATTTTGTTTAGGTTCCAAAATGAAATTACATCTTGCAATTCCACAATAATTGTAACGCATTACGCTTCGACATTCATCATTGACTGCTCCATGACTCATATTGTCAATTTGATGTAATCCTTCAGTGTCAGTTGCGCTTTCTCCACCTGCAATGGTGTTATCGGATGCAATATCACCAATCCAGTATGAAACATATACACCTGCCAATAAATCATAAGCTCCAGTAAGTGCTCTTAAGTATTCACTTTCATTGTTGAAGAAGTTTTCAGCATCTTGCGTGTACGGAGGATCAAGATCTAAGAATTTACTGCAACCCACAGTCACGCCTATCAAAAGGGCAAAACCAGCTGTTATTTTAATTAGTTTACTCATATTTTAAAATTTTATATTTACACCACCCATTATGGTTCTTGCTTGAGGATAAAAACCATAATCTACACCACCTGAAAGTGTTCCTTGAGAAGCCCCAATATCTGGATCAAATCCCATGTACTTTGTTAAGGTAAATAAGTTATTAGCGGATACATAAAAACGAACATAATCGGATCTGAATTTCTCTGTCCACTTTTTAGGGAGAACATATCCCATTTGTATATTTCTAATTCTTAAAAAAGATCCATCCTCTACGTAAAAATCGGAAAAAACTCCATTTCTATTGGGAGAAGTAGTAACTCTTGGCACCTCAGCATCGGGATTATCTACCGTCCAACGGTCAAGCACATAACCAAGTTGATTAGCAAATGGTTGTTGACGTTCAAAATTTCTAATTATTTTTTGTCCCATTGCTGCATACAAATTAGTTGAAAAGTCAAAACCGTGATATCTAAATCCTAATATTGTTCCAATTGTAAATTTTGGAATTGGTGAACCTAACATCTTTTTGTCAGAGTCATCACTAAAGTTTATTCTTCCATCACCGTTTTGATCGACAAAAATTAAATCACCAACTTCTGCACCTTGCTGACTGACTTCCGCGTTGTCAATTTGCTCTTGATTCTGAAAGATACCATTTGTCTCGTAACCAAAGAAATATCCAATCGGATAGCCTACTTCAAAACGAGTAGCGATATTTCCACCAACTCCAAATGCAGCACCTGGTATATAATCAATTCCCTCAGGAACAGATTTCACTTCGTTTTCTAAGTATGTAAAATTTAGATTAAAATTCAGACCCATGGGTTTGCTCAAATCAGAAGCATATGCTAATTCTAGCTCTAAGCCTTTGTTACTAACGTCTCCCGCATTAATGATCGGAGGGTAACCACCAGGGCCATATGATCCAATAATAGCAGAAACGTCAGGGTTAAATAATAAGTCATTTGTGTTTTTAACAAAATAATTTGCAGTAAAATCAATCTTGTCATAAAATCTAACATCCATTCCTACATTAAATTGAGCTGTAGTCTCCCATTTTAAATCTGGATTCGCAGCTGTTCCAATAGCAACACCAGGAGTTATAATGTCATCAAAAACATAAACACCCTCCCCATTTAGTAAGGCTCTGTAAGCAAAATTGGCAATTTGATCATTACCAGAAACACCATAACTTGCTCTAAATTTTAAAAAGTTGATGGATTCATTATTTTCTGAAAAGTAATCTTCCTCTGAAACTACCCAAGCCGCTGAAATAGTTGGAAAAATACCATATCTGTTATTGGGACCAAATTTACTGGATCCGTCTCTTCTCAATATTCCTGAAATGATGTATTTATACTGATAACTGTATTCCCCTCTTAAGAAAGTGGATAATAATCGCTCTTCAAATTCAAAAGAACCCGTGTTATTTAGGTATCCATTTTGAGCCATATTAGCAGATATATCCGCATAGTCAATTGAATTATTAGGGATGTTGAAAGCTGTTCCATTTAACGCATCCCCTTTCCTTCTGAAAACAGAAGTTCCTAAAGTACCTTTTATGTTGTGGTCATCAATCTTTTTATTGTAATTCAAGTAACTCTCAAAGTTTAAATCTAGATATGAGGCTCTTTGTTCATAAACACTTGCTCCTCTCTCTATAAAAACACTATCTGCTATCTCCACCATAACTGGATCTAAATCGGCATTAATGGCACTATTTGCATATTTTCCTGGACCATACCAAGCTAATGGACTAAAAGATTTATTATCTACAAATGCATAATTGTAATTTAACCTATTATTAAAAGTTAGATTTTCATTGAATTTGTAAGAAAACTCTTGCTTACCAACCAACTTATTAACTAACGCTTCGTTATGTGTGTTTTCTATTTGTGCTACCGGGTTAATAATGTCACTTACTTCAACTAAATACTCATAGTTACCATCAGGACCAATAATAGGCCTATTCGGAAAAGCGTTTATAGTGTTGTAAAGTACTGAACCTATACCGTTTTCAGGTAACGCTTTCCTTCTCTCATGAGTAAATAAGAAAACGCTGCTTAAATTTAACTTTTCTGAAAGTGTATTAACTAAATTTACACGAGCATTGTAACGATCAAAACTAGATTTACTTCCACCTACAATACCATCTTGAGCGAAATAATTTCCGCCAATGGAATAGGACGAATTTTTGGTTCCGCCAGTAACACTCATATTGAAACTTTCAATTGGGGCGTTACCAAAGATTGAATCTTGCCAATTTGTACCCACATTTAAAGCGGTATTATTAAATAAAGGTTGGCCAGTACCGCGAATAAACATTTCGTTTTTTATGAGCGCATATTCCGCTGCATTTAATAAATCTAATTTATTTGCAGTTTGTTGGACACCATAATATGATCCTACCTCAAATTTTGGTTTTGAACCAACTCTACCTTTTTTTGTCTCTATAATAATAACACCATTAGCTGCTCGTACTCCGTAAATCCCAGCAGTGGCATCTTTTAACACATTAATTGATTCAATGTCACCAGGATTTAAGGCATTTAAACCTTCAGAATCATAAACCACTCCGTCAACTAAAATTAAAGGATCATTATCTCCAAATGTGGATAAGCCTCTGATCCTTATACTTGATGAACCCCCTGGTGAACCTGAATTAGTATTGATTGTAACTCCAGAAACCTGACCTTGGAGAGCTTGGTCCATGCGAGGTATATTTAATCTTTCTACACTTTCTCCTTTAACCTGAACAGTAGCACCCGTAAGTTCTTTAATCGAAGATTTACCATATCCAACCACCACCACTTCATCTAACGCTTCGGACATTACTTTCAAATTCACATCTATATTATTTCTACCTCCTACCAAGACCACTTGTTTTTTATATCCAATAAAAGAGAACTCCAATTGTGAAGCATCACTCTCCACTTGAATTTTATAAAACCCTTCTAAATCAGTAGTTGATGTGGCTTTTCCATTGATTTCCTTAACAGTTACACCTGGCATTCCTTCGTTGGATTCATCTGTTATTGTACCACTTACAGAAATGGATTGAGCCAAAAAAACATTAGAAATGAATAAAAGACAAAATGTAATTGAAACCCTTTTTAATTTTTTATAGATACACATGTGATAAATAGATAGTGTTAATTTGACACTAATATATAAAAATATATGAAAAACGAAACAGAAATTGAATTTCAAGATATGAACATAGATAACAAATTTGTTAATTCACGACCAAAAATGGAACCTCATTTATTATTGTGAGTTTTTTATTTATTAACATTTATTTCTAAATTTTAGAAATAGAAAAAGACTTACTAAATCTTGAGGAACTTAACTTAACTACGTATCTCCCAGGTTTAAGATAGGATAAATTTAACCGTTGAGTAGTTTTTGGATTTAGGACCATTCGACCATACAAGTCATAAATAAAAATCTCTACTTTTTCATTTGGATTTAGCTGCGTGATATTAAGTTCATCGTGTACCGGGTTCGGATAGATCTGAATATCATCATTACATTGCTGACATAATGCTACATTACTAACTAAATAACAAGCAGTTGTATCTATACAATTATTGTAAGAAATTTCGACTGAATAATTACCATTTACTGTTGCTGTAAAATCAGGATTTGTCTGCCCAACCACAGCAGTAAAAGAATTATCACAATCGAGCCACTGGTAGGTTGCATTTACTTGATTTGCAGATAAAGTAGGTGAATTATCAGTTACACTAAGGTCAATGTTATTTACCGTTAGATCCAAATAAACCACACTATCACAACCGTTTGAAGCATTCAATGTGTAAGACGGTAAAGATGTGGTTGAAAAATAGGTTTGTCCGTCAATCCATGTATATGGTCCGCAATTTGTTATTGTTTCTGTAGAAGAAATTAGAGGTGGCTCTGTTATCTGAATACCTGAACTATCCATACATCCATTGGCATCATACACGTTTAGAAAATATATAGATGCAGGAATACCTACATTGTCTACAAAAGGAACACCATTACTCCAAATGTAAGTGTAAGGAGGGGTTCCACCTGTTACGTTAGGGTATATTGCCCCGTCAATTCCTCCGTTACATGTTACATTATTAACCGTATTTGTATTCAAAAGTGGTGGTGGTTCATTAACTACTAAAGAAAGGTACTCTGAACACCCATTAGCATCAGTGGCTATTACATTGTACGTTCCTGCTGATAGGGAGTTCTGATAAGAGCCATTCAATCCATTACTCCAAGAATAGGTATATGGTGTGTTTCCTCCACTTGAAGAAATGGAAATAATTCCATCGTTGTAACCATAACAAGATGTATTTGTAACTTGTGAGGTGTTTGCAAAACTCCCGCAAGAATTGGGATAAATGGTGAAATCAGATAGATAAATTTGATCTCCAGAAGAATTGTATGCGTTATTCGTTACATTATAAGCATAATAAAAAGTAATAGGTCCCACATTTGTTGGAGGAGCAGTCCAATCAAATGACCAGTTTGTTAAACTAGTTCCAGTTGCTTTGTGTGTAATATAAAACCTGTTATTTCCTGATATTAGTTTAGTATTATTTGCATCAGTAACGATTAAATTACCTGCATTCGAGTTTGAAATGGAATCTAAAACAACAATTTGAAATCCATTTTTTGCAGATCCGTTTTGAATATCCAATGTGAGATTATACGTATTTCCTGGAACATATTCATTATTACCAGAGCTAGTTAGTGTGGAAGTAGATAAGCCACTATTAACCATACCCGCATGACACTGGGTGCAATTACCTTCTCCAGGAGCACCAGTTTTTCCTGCTGGTGAACCTCCAGTGTAAAAAAATGATGCATTGTATTTACCTAATGAAATGTGGGGGTTTTCTATGTTTAATATTTGAAACGATATAAATCCAAAAATAATTAGAGCATTAATCAGGAAAAAACTTTTGTTTTTATGTGCTTTCATATAATTGATAAATTTACCATAATTCCTAAATTAATCTATTCGTGATTAAAAAATACATCTTTGCTCTATCCAAACTAATAACTGTAAGTTTATTGGTTTCAATCTCTTTTTCAAGATGTACTGAACATGAAAAAAAGGGCAAAAGTATTCACATCATACCTCTCCCTAAAGAAATTAAATTACAAAATGGACATTTATCTGTTCAAAACGCCTTCTCCATTGATGCTGACCGTATTTTTGAGAATGAACGTGAGCTACTAAAAACAGCATTGACAACAGAGTTCAATTTAATTGAAGATCATAATTCAATATTAATTCAATTTTCCAGAGATGAATCTTGTGACCCTGATGAATACACACTTTCTATAAATAAAAACAACATTACTATTAAAGCTTCAAATCCAAGAGGGATTTTTTATGGAACACGAAGTCTAGTTCAATTAATGGAGATGAATAAAAAACAACATGAAATTAATCTCCCAATTTGTAAAATCAAAGATTGGCCTTCTTTTAAACATAGAGGAGTGCTAATAGATTGTTGTAGGCATTTTTTTGAAAAAGATGTGATTAAAAAATACATTGATTTATTGGCCTATTTTAAGATGAATACATTGCATTGGCACCTTACCGAAGATCAAGGGTGGAGAATTGAGATTGAAAAATATCCACTACTCACTGAAATTGGAAGTAAAAGGAAAGATAGCAATGGAATTTATGAGGGTTATTATACCAAAAAAGATATTAAAGAAATTATTGATTATGCTGCGAAAAGACACATCAGTGTTATTCCTGAGATAGAGTTTCCAGGCCATTCTCAAGCTGCAATTGCATCCTATCCACAACTTTCATGCACAGGAAATCCAATTGATGTAGCCACTGAATGGGGTGTTTTTAAAGATATTTATTGTGCTGGTAA
>CACAYQ010000069.1 GCA_902536695.1 uncultured Bacteroidota bacterium
ACAATAAAAAATGTAAAGATGGTGATGTTATTTTAATGGATTTTGGAGCTGAATACGCTAATTATGCTTCCGATTTAACAAGGTGTGTTCCTGTAAACGGTACTTTTACTAAAAGACAAAAAGAGGTTTATAAAGCGGTTTTACATGTTAAAAAAGAAGCTACTAAACTTTTAGTTCCAGGAACACTTTTAAATGATTATCACAAACAGGTTGGTAAACTAATGGAGGAACAATTGGTCAATCTTAAATTAATTTCATTAGATGATATAAAAAATCAAGATCCAAACTGGCCAGCATACAAAAAATACTTTATGCATGGAACTTCACACTTTATTGGACTTGATACTCACGATGTAGGTTCATGGATTAATCCCATTGAGAAAGACATGGTTTTTACAGTAGAACCTGGTATTTATATTCCAGAAGAAAACTTAGGGGTTAGGCTTGAGGATGATGTAGTTGTTCAAGCCAGTGGAGAACCATTTAACTTAATGAAAAATATACCTCTTGAAGCAGAGGAAATTGAGGACTTAATGAATTGAATATGAATGATAAATTAAAAGATCTTTCAACTAAAATAAAAGCATCAAGAAAAGGTGGCGGTGAAGAAAGAATTGAAGCACAACACAAAAAAGGAAAGCTCACCGCAAGAGAAAGAATTGAAGTGCTTCTTGATGAAAATAGTTTTGAAGAAATCGGAGGATTAGTCACGCACAGGTCAACAAATTTTGGTCTGGATAAAACAAAATTTTTAGGAGATGGGGTCATTACTGGGTATGGAACGATAAATAAGAGACTCGTTTACATTTACTCACAAGATTTTACCGTACTGGGGGGATCACTGGCTGAAGCACATGCTCAAAAAATTTGCAATATTATGGATTTAGCCATGAAAAACGGAGCTCCCATTATTGGACTTAATGACTCTGGGGGAGCTAGAATTCAAGAGGGTGTTGTTTCGCTTGGCGGTTATGCAGACATATTTTTCAGAAACACCAAAGCATCGGGCGTAGTACCTCAACTTTCAGCCATATTAGGACCTTGTGCCGGTGGTGCGGTATATTCACCTGCCCTAACTGATTTTATTTTCATGACAAAAAATACTTCATATATGTTTGTAACAGGTCCAAATGTGGTTAAAACCGTTACAAACGAGGAAGTTACTGCAGAAGAACTTGGTGGAGCTGAAACCCATATGACTAAATCTGGCGTCACTCATTTTGCTTGTGAGAACGAAATAGATACGCTAAATCATCTCAAAAAAATACTAGAATACATCCCACAAAACTGTGAAGAATTGCCCTATCATACCGCCTATGAAATGAGCAATGAAAACAGATACGAACTAGATCAAATTATCCCTGAAAATCCAAATCAACCATATGATATTAAGGCAGTAATTTCGAGTTTAATAGATGTAGATAGTTTTTTTGAAGTACAGCAAGATTATGCAGAAAATATAGTCGTAGGATTTGCAAGAATGGCAGGTAGATCGATTGGAATTGTAGCTAATCAGCCCGCAGTATTAGCAGGTGTTTTAGATGTGAATGCATCAGTAAAAGGAGCCAGATTTGTACGATTTTGTGACGCTTTTAATATCCCATTATTAGTTATAGAAGATGTACCTGGATTCCTTCCAGGAACAGATCAAGAATGGAATGGAATTATAAGCAACGGGGCTAAATTACTATTTGCGTTTAGTGAAGCAACCGTACCAAGAATAACCGTAATTACACGTAAGGCTTACGGAGGAGCCTATGATGTGATGAACTCAAAACATATTGGTGCTGACATGAATTATGCTTGGCCATCTGCTGAAATTGCCGTCATGGGGGCAAAAGGTGCTGCTGAAATTATTTTCAAGAGAGAAATTGCAAGTGCAAAGAATCCAAAGAAAAAGTGGGAAGAAAAAGAAAAAGAATATGCCGAGTTATTTGCCAATCCTTACAATGCTGCAGCTAGAGGATACATTGACGAAGTAATTTTCCCACATAAAACAAGAGAAAAGTTAATTAAAGCATTTAAAATGACTGAAAACAAAAAAGTGGATTTACCTAAAAAGAAACACAGCAACATTCCCCTGTAAAATCAACATAGGCATTTGAAGGAAATTAAAAATTACATAATAACGATAATAATCCTTAGTTCAATATCATTACTAGGCTTTATTATCCTACAATATTACTGGGCCACTCACAATTTTGAAGAAAAGAAAATAAACGTTCAAAATGTGATTAAACTGTGTAATCAAGAAATTATTGAAAAATTAGAATTGCAAATTCTAGAAAAATCCTCTAATGTAATTCTTCCCACATTTAACTCTATTTCTGCATATAAAAACTCACCGTATGATGAAGAATCTCTTATGGACAGCATAACAGAGCTTGTCAGTGATATGGAAGATCAAAATTTCATAAGCAAAAGGAAGAAAATCGTTGATATCATCAATAGACATTTATCATTAGGATTAAACTTTGATCTTGACCAGCTATTAGAAGATGATGAAATCATTGAAATCATTACTCAAGTCTTACATAGTCATGAACTAAAACTTGATTTTTTTTACTCCATTACGGACACAAATGGAATCATTTTGTTCTCTAATTTTAAAAAGAAAGAAAATGAACTAATAGCGAATGCCACCATTTTTTCTGATAAATTTTTATGGGATGATATTTACAATGAAAGTAAAATATTTTCACTTTACGTATTAGATTTTGAAAAATCCATTATCAAATCTTTTACAGGTGTTATCCTAATTTCTACGCTACTCATCATCATAGTAATAGGTACCTTCATTTATAGCATCAGAGTCATTAACAATCAAAAAAAAACAACTCAGATAAGAACTGATTTCATAAATAACATGACACATGAACTTAAAACACCTATAGCAACCATTGGATTAGCTTGCGAAGCTCTAAAAGATAAAAATATCAGCCTAAATGTGAAAATGGAAAGTAAATTTTTAAATACCATCGATCATGAAAACGAAAGACTTGGAAAACTAGTTGAAACCGTACTTCAGAACACCATATCAGACAAAGGAACACCCGAGCTAAAATTGGAGATTTTCAATTTGGAAGACATCATCAACAAGGCCATTAAATCCATAGAAATTGCATTTGACAAACAAAACGGTCGTATTGAAACTGACTTTATGGCATTAAATAAAATAGTGGAGGCTGATAAACTTCACATTACCAATGTGATTTACAATTTATTGGATAACTCTCTTAAATATACTGAGAAAACACCTCACGTAATCATTTCAACAAGAGATGTTATTGGTGGCATAGTAATAAGAATGAAAGATAATGGCATAGGAATTGCAAAGAATAATCATGAAAAGGTATTTGAGAAATTATACAGAGTGCCAACTGGAGACGTACATAATGTAAAAGGGTTTGGTTTAGGGTTAAGCTATGTCAAATCTATCATTGAACTTCACCAAGGAACCATTAAAGTAGAAAGCAAAATAGGCTACGGAAGTACCTTTTTACTAAATCTTAAATCCTCAAAAATTATTGAGTCATGAAAAAAGAAGAAACAAAAATATTATTGATTGAAGATGATCAAAATCTTGGAGGCATTACCACAGATTATTTGACCGCTAAAGGATTCCATTGTCAATGGGAAAACAATGGCGAGTCAGGTTACCAAGCATTTGTGAATGATCACTTTGACATTGTAATTCTTGATGTTATGATGCCAATTAAGGATGGTTTCTCCACAGGTGAAGATATCAGGGGAATAGATAAAAACGTACCCATCATATTTCTCACTGCCAAGTCTATGAAAGAAGACACTCTAAAAGGATTTGAAATAGGTGCAGATGATTACATAACCAAACCTTTTAATATGGAGGAACTTATTGCACGTATTAATGCCGTTTTAAAGAGGACTTCCAACAAAAATGAAAATTATTACGATGATGTTCAAATTGGTAAGTTCGTATTTAATCCAAAAATGCAGTTATTAAAATTAGGTGAAGACTCCGTCCATTTAACCACGAAAGAAGCTGACCTTCTCAAACTTTTATGTAAAAATCAAGATGAAATCCTTGAGAGAAATCATGCTTTAAAAGCAGTTTGGGGTGATGATAATTACTTCAACGGTAGGAGTATGGATGTGTACATTGCTAAACTGAGAAAATATTTAAAAGGAGACCCTTCTGTAAAAATCATCAATGTACATGGTAGAGGATTTAAACTTCTTACCTAAAGTTACAAAGATTTTGTTCTTCCACCGTCTACAGGTAAGTTTATGCCGTTTATATAATTGGCGTATTCTGAAGCTAGAAACAAAATAGCATAAGCCACCTCTTCTGGTTCAGCAATTCTTTTCATTGGAACTTCTGATGCCATGCCGTCTTTTACTAGTTGTTCACCAATTGCTTGTTTTTGCGCTTTATTTCTAATTATTTCATTTAATCGGCCTGTATTTGTGGCTCCTGGCAGTACATTGTTAACCGTAATATTATACTCCCCTAATTCATTACTCAAAGTTTTTGCCCAGTTGGCTACTGCTCCTCGAACAGTGTTAGAAACTCCCAATCCATTTAGTGGCTGTTTTACAGAAGTAGATATCACATTAATAATCCTACCAAAAGATCTCTCTTTCATTCCCTTAGAAACAACTCCAAGTATTTTGTGATAAGAAATAAGGTGCATATTGAATGCAGAAATGAGTTCAGAAGTAGAAGCAATATCTAATCTCCCACTTGGGGGTCCTCCAGTATTATTTACTACCACATCAATGTCTAAACGTTGAGATAACAAAAATTGGCTTAATTTGTCTTCTAGCTCTTCAGGTTTGGTGAAATCAATATTAAGAGTTCGTATTTTATTAGATCTAATGCTTGATAGTTCTGATGCTCTTTTTGCCAATTTTTTGTCATTTCTACCTAATAAAATTAACTCAGCTCCATTAGCTGCAAATAATTTTGCCGAAGACCATCCTATTCCATCAGTCGCCCCACCAACTAATACTTTTCTATTTGTAAAATCAAAATTCATAACTAAAATTGAAGTAAAATTAGCAAAATTGAACGAGACTTTGGATCAAGGCTTATTGTAAATTTTACATTATTTACATCTGTTCTTTTTACAAAAAAAGTTACCCAATCATAACAAATAATTGAGTAAAAAAATTAAATTTGGAAATCAACTATTATAAATAAAACATTAAATATGAAAAAATATTACTTTTCTTTTTTGTTCACCCTTTGTGCATTTTTCCTATTTGGTCAAAGCACTATCAATATCACTACATCAGGTGGATCCTGGAATGGTGAAAGGTGGACAAGCGTCACCACTGCAGTAAATGGTGGTGGTACAGTTGTTTGGTCGCAGGGAGCTAACATTGGAGACAATGCTGGAGATATTAATGTAGATATAAGCATTGCAGCTGGCACATATTTCGTAAATTGTTATGATACATATGGCGATGGTTGGAATGGCGGATTGATCACTGTTACGGATTATGCAGGCAATGTTATTGGTGACAATGGTGGTGTGACTCCAAATAATGGTACAGCAGGTTCTAATGATTTAGAAGCTTCTTTTCAAATCATAGTTCCCGCAGCACCTTCATGTAACGCACCTACTGCTTTAGCCTCATCTAATGTAACTGCAACTTCAGCAGACGTCTCATGGACAGCTGGTGGAACAGAGACAGAATGGTGGCTTGTAGTTAATGGAGCCGGCCAGTCTGTTACAAATACCACAAATTCTCTTACCCTGTCAGCCGCTACTACGCATTCAGTACAAGTTGCTGCCATTTGTGGTGTTGGAGACACAAGTGTTCTTTCCTCACCTATCTCATTTACCACACCTGGAACATGTGGACTATTTCAAGTAGATTTAGTTGACTCATATGGAGACGGCTGGAATGGAAACGGATTAGTGGTTTCAATCAATGGAACAATATATGACACATTAACTCTTTTTTCGGGAGCTAATGGATCTTTCTCGATTCCTGTAAACATTGGAGATGTACTTGATTTCGATTGGGTTCTTGATGCTTATGCTACAGGAGGAAATACTTGGCCAGGTGAAAACTCTTACAGTGTATATAATGTTAGTGGAGCTCTTGTTGGTTCTGGAACATTTGACGCTGCTGCTGGTGAAGTGAATGATGTTATGGGAGTTATGGCATGTCCTGCTTGTACAACTCCGTCTGGCATAATGGCCTCAAACATCACTACTAATAGTGCTGATGTTTCATGGACTGCTGGTGGAACGGAAACAGAGTGGTGGTTTGTGCTAAATGGTGTTGGTCAGTCCGTTACCAATACTACAAATTCGTTAACAGGACTTACATCTGCTACTGTTTACTCAGTTGAAATAGCAGCTATATGTGGTGCAGGTGATACGAGTTCATTATCACTTCCATACACATTCGCAACAGCATGTGGTGTAGCTTCAGCTCCTTATGCGGAGACTTTTGATGCTGCTTCATTAAGCCCTTGTTGGACACAAGACACAGCGGATATATTTGATTGGAGTGTAGATGCTAACGGTACACCATCACCTGGAACTGGTCCTTCAGACGATATAACAGGCGGAGGTAATTACATGTACACAGAAGCATCTGTTCCTAGAGCATATTTAGATTCAGCGATTCTAATCTCTCAAGATATAGACGTAAGTGCTTTATCTTTCCCCGAGTTAAATTTCTTTTCACATATGTACGGGTCAGCTATTGGTACGTTAAGAGTTGATATGCATGACGGTTCTGGATACACAACTGTATTTACAAAGTCTGGTGATCAAGGAAATGCGTGGGTTGAAGAGAGCATATTGCTTTCCACAACTGCATCTACTGTAAACTTTAAAATAGTAGCCGTTCTGGATTCTAACGCTGGTGGACAATCATGGCCTGGGGATATCGCTATTGATCACTTTAGAGTAATCGAAGCCTCTGCAAATGATTTAGCAATCGTTGCTGCAATTGCTCCAACTGGTTGTGAATTAACAAGTACTGAACCGATAGAGGTATGGGTAGTTAACCAAGGTTTAGTTGCAGAAAGTAACTTTACTGTGTCTTACGGGGTGAATGGTGGAGCAGTAACTACTGAAACTGTTGCAGGCCCTCTAGCTGTTGGTGATACTTTAATGTATGTATTTACCGCCACTGCAGATATGAGTGCGGATGGAGCAACCTATGACGTTGCTTTGAATGTTAATGTAGCAAACGATGGTGATACC
>CACAYQ010000070.1 GCA_902536695.1 uncultured Bacteroidota bacterium
CCTTCAAGAAAAAAGTTTGAGTATTTATTGAACAGTACTATCAAAAATAAAAAAACAGGGAAGTATATTTTTGATGAGCCATTTGTATTAGACAGCACTTACTTTTCTTTGAATTTATATGTCAATAAGGAAATGAAATTTCTAAGAGCCTACATGTCTGATATAACCGAAAAAACGCTCTTACAAGAAAAAATTACAAGACAACGAGATTCCATAATAGATAGTCTTAATTATGCTAAATATATCCAGCGTTCTTTATTACCTGATGTCAAAAAGATGGAAAATTATTTTGGTGAAAATTTAATTTACTCCATGCCAAAAGATATTGTTGGTGGAGATTTTTATTGGTTTAAAACATTTGGAGAAAAAGCAATATTAATTGCTGCAGATTGTACAGGCCACGGAGTTCCTGGTGGATTTATTACTATGCTGGGAAGTTTATTGATTGAAACATCTACTGGTGACACCATAAAATCTCCTGAAATTATCTTAAGTGATCTTAACCGTGGATTAGTAACTCTTTTGAAGCAAGATGAAGAAGATTCTATTCAAGACGGAATGGATTTAGCCATATGTCAAATAGACAGAGAGCAGAGGACAATTAAGTTTAGCGGCTCAAGAAATGGTATTTATATCATCCATGAGGATGGTGATATTTCAAATTTTAGCGGTGATTCGGTACCAGTAGGAGGAGTATATTCTAAAAGACATAATCCACTTGATCGTGAATATGAAATGCATGAAATTAAGTTAAAAGAAAATGATTGGGTTTTTATGTACAGCGATGGGTTCTATGATCAGTTTGGAGGGCCAAAAAATAAATCTATGGGTAGTAGTCGATTTAAAAACTATTTAAAAGAGGCTGTGCTATCCAAAAAAACCTCTTCTCATGATATGAATCAATTCTTCAACGAATGGAAAGGTGCTCATGAACAGATAGATGATGTTCTCGTAATCGGATTTAAACTTTAGATACATCGAAGTTTAGTATAATCGACTTTTATTTATTAGTTTTTATACATTTGCGCCAAAATCCTACTACACTTAACTATTACAATTTTACATTATGAATATTCAAAGTATTTTATCCTCTTTAGGAGTTGAATCAAAAAACAGTGGTGCCGCTATTGGCGCCAATTGGTTAACTACTAATGGTAACACTATTTCATCAATTTCACCAGTAGATGGTAATTTAATTGGGGAAGTAACTGCGGCAACTGAAAAAGATTATGAAGATTGTATTCGTTCAGCACAGGAAGCATTTGTGGATTGGCGTATGGTTCCTGCCCCTCAAAGAGGTGAAATAGTCAGGCAATTTGGCGATGCATTAAGAGCTAAAAAAGAAGATTTAGGGGCATTGGTTTCTTATGAAATGGGGAAATCTTACCAAGAAGGGTTAGGAGAAGTTCAAGAAATGATTGATATATGCGATTTCGCGGTAGGTCTATCAAGACAACTTCACGGACTAACTATGCACTCAGAACGACCACTTCACAGAATGTATGAGCAGTATCACCCGCTTGGGATTGTTGGAATTATCTCTGCGTTTAATTTTCCAGTTGCTGTTTGGGCTTGGAACACTGCATTGGCTTGGATTTGTGGTGATGTATGTATTTGGAAGCCATCAGAAAAGGCTCCTTTGTGTGCTATTGCGTGCCAAAAAATTATGGCAGAGGTATTAGCTAATAATAATCTGCATGGTGGAATTTGCTCTTTGATCATTGGAGAAGCTGACTTAGGTAAATTAATGGCTTCTGATAAAAGAATTCCATTAGTTTCTGCTACAGGTTCAACTAGAATGGGAAAATCAGTAGGACAAGTAGTAGGAGAAAGATTAGGAAAGTCATTGCTTGAATTAGGTGGTAACAATGCTGTTATTCTAACTCCTGATGCAGACCTCAAAATGGTAATTCCCGCATTGGTATTTGGAGCAGTTGGCACAACTGGACAGAGATGTACATCAACGAGAAGGTTAATCATCCATGATAGTATTTACGATAATGTAAAACAAGCTATGGTTAGTGCATACAAACAACTTAAGATTGGTAATCCCTTAGATGAATCTAATCACGTTGGTCCATTAATCGATAGAGATGCTGTTGTGATGTATGAAAAAGCCATTGAAACTGCTAAAGAAGAAGGAGGTAACGTAATTGTAGAAGGTGGAAAATTATCTGGGGAAGGATATGAAAGCAATTGTTATGTTAAGCCGGTAATTATCGAAGCGGAAAACCAATTCCAAATTGTTCAACATGAAACTTTTGCACCTATTTTATATTTGATTAAATATAATGGGGATGTGAATGAAGCTATTGCTATTCAGAATAATGTTCCTCAAGGACTTTCATCTGCTATCATGACCACAAATATGAGAGAACAAGAAGCTTTTTTATCACACGCTGGTTCAGATTGTGGTATTGCCAATGTGAATATTGGGACATCTGGCGCTGAAATTGGGGGAGCATTTGGCGGAGAAAAGGAAACAGGGGGAGGAAGAGAATCGGGATCTGACGCTTGGAAAATTTACATGAGAAGACAAACTAATACTATTAACTGGGGAACTTCTCTTCCGTTAGCGCAAGGAATAAAGTTTGAGATTTAATTATAGCCTAAGCTATTTCTAACACGATCTAAGGTGGCTTTGGCCACCTTTTTTGCTTTTTGTGCACCCTCCATAAGGACCTCCTCTACTTCTTTGGGGTTGTTTTGGTAATGCTCAAATTTCGCTCTTTCTTCTGAAAATGAAGAAATTATTTTTTCTACTAATTCTTTTTTAGCATGCCCCCATCCATATCCACCTGCTTTTAATTTTTCTGCCATCGTTTTAGCCTCTTCATTAGAAGCTATTAGCTTGTAAAGCTGGTATACGGTAGCCCTTTCAGGGTCTTTAGGTTCTCCTAATGGGGTATTGTCTGTGACAATATTTTTATTAATTAATTTTTTAATGGCATTTTCATCATCAAAAACATCAATGGTATTGTTTCTAGATTTACTCATTTTTCCGCCATCAGTTCCCAATATGAACTGAGCATCTTGTTGCAGAATTGGTTCAGGGAGCACAAAAATTTCACCGTGTTTATGATTGATACGTGAGGCTACATCACGAGTCATTTCTAGGTGTTGTAATTGATCCTTTCCTACAGGAACAAAATCTGCATCATATAGTAAGATATCAGATGCCATTAACATGGGGTATGCAAATAGACCAGAATTAACATCTTCTAATCGGTCAGATTTATCTTTAAAAGAATGGGCTAATTTGAGTCTTTGATAAGGAAAAAAGCAATTTAAATACCACGCAAGCTCTGTACATTCAGTAACATCTGATTGCCTGTAAAAAGTAGTTTTTTTAGGATCAAGTCCACAAGCTAACCATGTGGCTGCTACTTGAAAGGTGTTGTTTTTTAACGTTACTTTATCTTTGATTTGAGTAAGCGAATGCAAGTCAGCAATGAATAAGAAAGAATCATTATTTGCTTCATTAGCCAAAGCTACAGCTGGTTTTATAGCTCCTAATATATTTCCTAAATGAGGTCTTCCAGTACTTTGTATTCCAGTAAGAATTCTTGCCATTTCAATTATTAATTCTAAATTATAAAGTTTAAACTTAGACAGAAATTTAATATCCTTAGCTTCACAGAGTTGAAAAAATTACAGTCATACTTGTATTACTTCCATTTTGCTTTAGTATATATCCTGTTTTCTTTGATATTAGGACCCATTATTTTTGTTTTTGTAAAAGGAAAAAATAAGTTTATTAGGGCTCGAAAAATCAAAATATTTTGGGCAAAATGGATGATGTTTTTTGTAGGTATTAAATACGAAATCAAAATGGAGTCTACGATTCCATTCAATAAGCCTTACATCATTTGTCCTAACCACAAATCTTATTTAGATATCGTATTAATGTATTTAATAATTCCTCATGACTTTGCTTTTATTGGAAAATCTGAGCTGTTAAAATGGCCTGTTGTCCGAATTTTCTTTAAAAGAGGTGTAGATATCCCCGTATACCGCGATAGTGTAGCTAAGGCTGCAAAATGTTTAGCACAAGCAAGCGATGTGTTAAAAAAGGGAAGAAGTGTGGTTATTTTCCCTGAAGGGGGGTGGGATGAAACACCCGGAATGAGAAGGTTTAAAAACGGAGCATTTCAATTGGCTATAGACAGCAGTGCTCCTATTTTGCCCGTTACGTTTAAAAATAATTATAGCTTATTTACACACCACACCGACTTTTCAGGTAATGCGAAACCTGGTTTAGCTAAAATTGTAATGCATAAGCCTATTGAAACTAAATCTCTTACAAGGAAAGAATTAGTATCTTTGAGACAGGAAACATTTAATACCATCAAAAACGAGTTAGATTGTGAAAATTAATGAAGAAATCATTTTGAAGCTTGCATCTCTTTCTAAATTAAAATTCGAAAAGAAAGAAATGGATCTAATCACTAATGACATGCAAAAGATGATTGACTTTATTCAAACCTTAGAGGAAATAAATACAGATGGTGTTAAGCCGTTGATCCATATGACGGAAGGGCACAATAACTGCAGACAAGATGAAGTTAAAGAAATGCTGGATCAAAAAGAAGCATTAAAAAATGGACCTCAGTCGGATTCTACTTATTTCAAAATTCCTAAAGTTTTAGACAAGTAGTTTAACAGAACTCATCAAAAGCTGCAACTAGGTTTTCAGCAATTATTTCAGCAGGTTGACCCTCAATATGGTGTCTTTCAATAAAATGAACCAATTGACCATCCTTAAATAGAGCCATACTAGGCGAAGAAGGTGGATAGGGCAGACAATATTTTCTTACCTGATTTGTTGCTTCAGTATGGAATCCAGCAAAGACGGTTAATATTTCATCTGGTTTTTTGCCATTTTCAACAGCTATTTTTGCTGCAGGCCTTGCATTTCTTGCGGCACATCCGCAAACTGAATTGATGACTACCAATTGGGTTCCTTCTGAAACATCAAGGTGTTGGTCAACTTCTTCTGTTGACGTTAATTCTTTAAACCCCTTTGCTGTTAAATCTTCTCTAAATGGGGCTACAACTTCTGCTGGATACATATCTAAAATATTAATTACTGTAAAATTAAATCTTTTTCATAAATAGAGGTAAAGATTTTAACGTTTTGCGTTAAAAAATCGCTTTAAGATTTGACTGCATTCATGTTCTAGCACGGGTCCTTTTACTTTGGTGCTAGGGTGCACAATGCTAGGATTCGTTTTTTTAAATCCTCTTTTGGGATCAGAAGTGCCGTAAACAATCTCTCCAATTCTAGTCCAAAATGATGCACCAGCGCACATTACACATGGTTCTAATGTAACATATAATTTACACTCGTTTAAATATTTACTCTGTAAATAATAACTAGCTGAAGTGAAAACTTGCATTTCAGCATGAGCAGTAAAATCAATTAATTTTTCACAAAGATTATGTCCTCGAGCAATTATTTTATTATTATATACAATTACAGCTCCAACAGGAACTTCATCTTTTTCAAAGGCAGTTTGAGCTTCGTCCAGGGCCTTTCTCATAAAGTATTCGTCATTAAATGGATTCATTTTAACGATGTTTTTTCAAAATAAAACAAAAATAAATAGCTTTGGTGTAAATTTTAAAACACTAAAAATACGATAATGACTTTTGAATTACCACAACTTGATTATAATCATGATGCTTTAGAACCTCATATTGACGCTAGAACTATGGAAATCCATCACGGGAAACACCATGCCGGATATACAGCAAAATTAAATGCGGCAGTTGAAGGAACTGACAAAGAAAATAAATCTATAAAAGAATTAATGTTAACCATGGATATGTCAAATGGAGCGCTTCGAAATAATGGAGGAGGCTATTTTAATCACTGTTTATTTTGGAAAGGAATGTCACCAGATGGAGGTGGACAACCTTCTGGATCACTGGCTGAAGCAATCGATAGAGATTTTGGATCATTTGAAAACTTCAAAAATGCATTTTCCAATGCTGCTGCAACTCAGTTTGGTTCTGGTTGGGCTTGGCTATGTGTACATGATGGAGGAAAACTAGAAGTTTGTTCTTCTGCTAACCAAGATAATCCCCTAATGCCAGGTAGCGGACGCTGTGGCACTCCCATTTTAGGTTTAGATGTTTGGGAACATGCATACTATTTAAATTATCAAAATAGAAGACCTGATTATATTGAAGCTTTCTTTAATGTAATTAATTGGGGTCAAGTTCAGACAGAGTATGACGTCAATAAATAACTTATTTTAACTCGTTATTAAAGCCACTATTCAGTGGCTTTTTTTTATTTTTAAATAGCGCGTTTAGAAGGATTGAACCTACTACAATGAATGCCCCTAAATAAAAACTCATTCCCATTAGCTCGGAATCCTTAAAGAACAATAGTGCCAATAAAATAGCGTAAATAGGCTCAAGGTTTACCGATAAATTAACGGTATAAGCTGGTATAAAACGCATCACGTAAACTCCCATTAAAAATGCAAATGAGGTACAAATTGTACCTAGAATTAACAGCCAAACAATCTGCTCAATACTCAGTTTAAGTTCATTTACAAATAGGTCTCCTGAAATCAGAAATAATACGGATATGAATACAAAACCACCTAGTAATTCATAAAATGAAATCACTCCAGCATGATTAGATTTCACAAAAACGGAATTTAATACAGAAAATAATGCGGCAAGAAGTGCTGAGATAAGAGAATATACGATTCCAATGAAATAATCATGATTAGAAAAAATATCTAAATCATTTATGATGATGACTATCCCCACCACTACAAGAACGCTGGTTA
>CACAYQ010000071.1 GCA_902536695.1 uncultured Bacteroidota bacterium
ATCCTGAATTTTGAATTGTTCATTCTGATTACTAACATGGCTTATAAAATCCCTCACATTAAAACTTTCCTCATTAAGTAGATCTTCAACCAAAATTTTAATCTCAACGTTTTGGTTAATTAGACTTAAATCCTCTAATATTTTTTTTGAACTTACTCCCCTGTATTTATTTAATTTGTCATTTCTCGTTGTAAGAACAATACAGAGATTTCGTCTTATAAATTCACTTCTGTTGACTGTTTTCATAAAATGCTTTAAAAACGCATAACTTTCTGGATCAATCCAGTGAAGATCCTCCATAAAAAAAACAGTTTTATTTTGACTTGCTTCAAGTCTATCTAATATTTCAATGCATATTTCAGTCATCGATCTATTTTCATCTCTTTTTAATTCACTAATCATATCTGACCCAGCACCAGAAATATCTGCAATTGCTTTTACAGCCTCACCGCTAAGATTTTCCATGTGCTGTGATCTATCGGTGAACTCTTCAATATTAAGTAGATCTTTGAAAGCCTCTAAAAATGGTTCAAAAGACACAGAATTTTCATCTTGCATCTCGTCACAATCACCATAATACCAATTCCAATTATTTTCTATAAATGTACTTTTTGCTTCCATAATGCTTCTTGTTTTACCAATTCCCATGGGAGCATCAATTAACATTACGTTTAAATATGAATCAGAAATCTTATTATTTATAACCTCATAAATATCTCTTTGTGGGTTAATTACATTTGTAATGAACTTTAGATCACTTAATAGAGTCTTCTCTGTGGATGTCTCCAGCTTTTTCTTGTTCAGTTTATCAATATACTTTCCTATTGACCAATGAATTAATGAAATAGGAGCAACAAAAATTAAGTTACTAAGAAAAACTTCTGTTGAAATTTTTGTCAGAGCATGTGTGTTGAAAAATATCATAGCAAGAATTCCTACTACTAGACCAGCTACAGCTTGAGTTTTTAAATTACGATGCTTACTTTTAGTTGTAAATTGGAAATAAGATCTTGCAATTAAATCAGCAATTACAAATGTAAGTATGACCAAAAGAAAATGGGCTGATCTAGGATATTGCTCAAATTGAATAATGTAAAAAACAAAAAGTGGCAAATACGTGGCATATAAAGATGCGTTGGCAAAGGTTCTGTAGCCTCTGATGTTATGAAAACCATCAATTTGTAATCTATTGATTAAAAAATAAATTTAAAAAAGTGGGAATTATACTCATACCCAACGTGAGCGCAATTACCCAAATGATAGAAATGGACTCTAAATAATGATCAGTTGGGTCAGGAGATAAATAAGAAACAGAGTAAATCATTACAAGAGAAAGTAAAGTTGGCGCAGCAAAACAGATACTGACAAACTTTAATTTTTTCCAAAACTGGGCTAAATTTTTCTTGAGAGTTAAAAATTTTCTAGTTCTGAAAAATTTAATCAGCATTTCATCAATTACGGATATTAAAGAAATTAGTAGAATGCATTCTATAATAAGAAGTAATAAATTAAGGCCAATAACCCCTATTTTGTCCTGACAAAATCCCCTACTAAATACTGCTTCACTCAATCCCAAGTTTGGGGAATAGGTGCTAAATCTAGTTTCTACTAGCCATATTTTTTCATCAATCTGATCTAGATTGGAGACATCAAAAATTCCTAAATTTTCAAGATAAAACTCTTCACATATTAAATTATAAGAAACAGAGTCAAATTCACCATTGGTTATATCCATGGCTTTTTGTTTTCCTAAAATTCTAACTAAATCATCATTTGTAATTACATAGTGATCTGTACTTCCCATTACAGTTTGTTTTACTATTTCAAACATTTCATCATCACAGTCTCTTCTCGTAACAATCGAGGAAATATTTGCTGCAGAAAGTGGACCGTTATGAATTTTAATAAATGTGGTGTTGAATAGCTGTTCTAATGAATGATCGTAAGCATATTCAATGGCGTCATCTGCGAAGCCCATAAAAAATGGTAATCCATTGAAATATGGGAAAAGCTGTATTCTGTGATTCATATTATTTTCACAAGTAACCAGAGTAAGTTCAATCTTCTCTTTGAATGCTTCAGCCCAAGCACTATCTTGACCAACCTCTAACATAGAATCACAATAGTTCTTAGCCATATTTAAAAAGTACTTGCTACTATTGGTTTTTCTGCTTATGTAATCAAGAGTTAAAACATGCCTTTTATATTTTTCATTAGCGTTATGTATTACAGAGTCATTCTCAGCGTAAAAACTTTCAAGAGGAATAAACAAGGAAAGCGTTAGAAGCAAAAAATAAATCCTTAATATTTTCTTTTTCATTTTAAATTGAATTAGTTCTATTTACAATTAGTATAACATCAATTAGTAATATTAAGCTTGTACTTTATTTTCTAAAAATTAAGAATTAAACCAAAATTGGTGTTAAAGTCTGTATCTTTTAATATGGAAGGAGGTTCACTATCAAATCTGTACTCAAGATCTAAGCTCATAGAAAGCCATTCGTTAATAGCAAACATGAGATTTGTTTCATTGAGCAACCGAAAATCCGAGAAATCTTTAAGATATTGTTGAAAATAGGTGGTATTCACAATAGTAAACGCATCAGTTACCTCAAACAAACCTACTACTGAAAAAATACTTCTTGTGTAATTGGTATAATATTTTTCTTCAATGGGTAAATCTGTTCTATTAAGCAGCTCTTCCTCCTGCATAATACCAGCGCTGATATCTATTTTAAAAACTTTAGAAGAATCATTGGTCTTTTCAAAAATATTTTGTCTAAATCCAGCACCACCCAACAATCTACGTTCTAATAATAAAATGGCGTTGCTTTGAATTTGAGTAAAAGCAAACAAACGACTTTTGTCAGAAAAATTATAATTATATCTCAATTGGCTAAATACACTGTTGGATACTGTTTCATTATCTTCATTAATATATTCACCACCACTTAATAGTTTGAGTGAATTTTTCCCTTTTTTGTAAGAAAAATTAAGACCGTATTCCAACAAAAGTACGTCTGCATTTCCCTTTATTGAACTACCCATTAGCTCTGATGAAACAGCGAACCCATCTTCATTATCAGTAAATAACTTTTCAGTATTTACAATGGATTGAGATAAGTAATTTAAGCAACATAAAAACAATAAAAGGGTAAGAATGTTTTTTTTCATTTTCTAGGTAATCAGTTAGTTAAATATAAAAAAAGTACATCTGTAAAATAGCCTTTTGAGATTTTATTAGAAATAATTTATTGAAATACTAATGCATTTAAGTCGTATCAAAAAGCAAAATTTTACAAATGAAATGTCATGATATTAGTTACATTCTTGAGTCCCTTAATTTGCTCTAAATTTGGGCAATCATTTAGGTAGAATGTATTATCATTTATAAAATCTGAAGAAGAGCCATCTTCATAAAATTCTGGTATCACATGGCCATTAGTGTCAAAACCATCGGGAAGACCTTTGCCAGTTTTCTTTTTATCTTCATCAGATCTATTAGATGAAACAGAAAATGATCCCTCATGAATATCTAACTCTTCATTATAACCCAATGAATGATTATAGCTGGAAATAATCTGGGTGTTTTCTAAAAAATCTAGGTTTTTGATACCGGACCAATTAAGTTTAATATCAACAAACTTTATATTTTTCAAATGCTCTACAGTATTTAAATTTTTATTGTTACTTAAACTGATTGTTTTAAGGTTTGTACATTGTCCTATACCCTTTAGATCTATAAGACTAGGGGCATTAATACTTAAATCACTTAAATTTTTATTATCTCCAAGGAGAGGGAAAACCGTAAGATTTTTTGGATTATAAATACTTAGGCGCTTCAAGTTGGCCAAGGCTGATAAATCCTTTAAATTAGAAAAATCACACCCTGTAATATCTAAACTTTCAGCAAGACCAAAACTCTCTACAAATGCAATATTTAAGCTTTTATCAGAATCTGTACCGGAGCCTTCTGAAGACAACATCACGTTTTTTACTTTTACAGCTTTATTTAAGATACTTGTATCGGTTACTTGATTGGATTCACAAATGTCTAAATCTAGGACCTCTGAAACATCTAGCCCTGTCATACTTTGTAAATTACTACAATGTCTTAAACTGATATTTTGAATGCCTTTTATATTTTCTAGAAAACTTAAGTCTTTGTTGGTATCCTTTTCAATATGAACTGATTTTAAACTTTGGAGATCTGGTAGACTTTCTGAAATTAAAAGTTCATCATAATAATAACTATCATAACCAACACGAAGTTCGTAAGTACTTCCTTCAATACTAAGATCATTTAGTTTGGTAAGTTTTTTTAACTCCGATGAATTAATCAAAGTTTTAGGATTGTAAAATTTTAATTTTTCAAGGTTTTTAAAGTTATTAATGTGCTTACAATCCATAACACAAGCCTGAACGTTAGAATCAGCGGGAACACCTCCAAAACTTAGCACCATTAATTCTGTACATTCATTTCTAACTTTGAAAGCTTGACTACCTTTTGGAGCAATATTCACCAAAGCCAGTAAGAGCTTGTCGGTAAAATACTTTTTCTTATTTTTTTGAGAGAAATTAAAATATTTTTTATCTGTAGAAACATGAGATTCTGTATATGTTCGATAATCACCTTCAATTTTTACTTCTCCTAATAAATAATCAAAAAAATCAGGGGCATTAATACTTTCTGCAATCACAATTGCAGAATCAATACTATGGTTTAGTGATTTTTGAATTTCTAGAGCGTTATCAGTATATTTAAATCCTACGATGCTTTCACCTTCATAAATTCTTTCTGTTATAAAAGGTTCTTGCCAACTAGATGATAGATTTTCAACAGCTGATTCAAGCAAGCCTTCGATGTCTTTTTTGGCTTGTACATACTCTTTTTTTGGCATAGTTTTAAGTTTTAATTAAATCTTTTTTAGTCGATTCTCCCATATAAGTTGATCCAAAGCTGATTCTTCTTTTTTGAACCACTAAAGCGAGCATAAATTCTTTGTCGTTTGCAAATTGATTTTTCATTATTAAATTTTATGCATAAATATTAAACATTAATCTTTTGTTCTAAGTACATTTTTAGTACACTATATTCACAAAAATTTTAATAATGAAATTAAGTATTTTTAACTTATATACTTTAAATTCATAATCTAAATAGTTGAAAAATTTTTGAGATTTATTCTTGTTTTGAAAAACACCTTGTTATGGTCTTGGCTCTAGATTTTAGAAATTGTGTGAATCTCACTTCACTAGAAGGTCTAGAAAAAATGTTGGATTTAAGAGAAATTGACCTAACAGATTGTACAAATTTGGAAAGTATACATGCGCTTAAAAATTGCAGCAAGCTAGAGAAAATACTGGCATTTAGTTGCAATAAATTAAGTCCTAAACCAAAGGTTAAAAACATGGATACCTTAGAAAAGGTTCAAGAATATTTAAAAGAACTATAATTTAAAAAAACATGTATTCATAATAATTTCAACAATGGACAACATAAAATATACTTTAGAAAATTTAGCTGATATTAATATAAATGAAGGACTAACAAAAGAACAAATTGCCTTTTTTGGAAATAAAGAAAATGCTTTAATTGTACAGGTTGGAATATTAGAAAAAAGTGAAGATTTTTTAGAAGCACTGCATGAGTTTGATGAATTTGCAGCGCATCTAATTGAATCTGGTGCAGAAAATTGGGCTATAAAAACCTACATAGGTAAAATGCAATTTTTGACCAAATCTAATCTTATCTCAAAAGGTTTAGAGTATGCAAAGATTATATGTAAAATTTGTGAACTCAACCAACATAGTTTAGCTGAAGAAGTTCTTGAACAAGCTTTAGAAAATGTCTCTGAATTTTATTGCTACGAATGGCTCGCAAACTCAACTTCTTCTAAAGATGAATTGAATAATAAAACGCTTTCTTTGAAGATTTATGAAAGGGCAGAGAATGTAGCCTCTGATTTTGCTGAATTTAATACACTAGCAGATTCCATTGCGGATGAAGATTATTTGGGGGATAAAGATTATGCAATTACAGTATATCAAAAGGCTGAAAACTTAGCAGAGGATTTTGAAGATTTTTTAGCCCTTGGTGAATCTTACGGGCTTTTAATTGATAAAAATCACGCTAGAAAAGCTTTTGAAAAGGCAGAAAAACTAGCAAATGGTTTTAATGATTTTAAACGGCTTGCTGAAAAAGTAGCTGATGTGGATTACTTGGGGGATTCTTTTTGGGAAAAGAGACTTCTTCAAAAAAAATAATGATGAAAATAGACGAGTATAAGAAAGAAATCATTAAAATATATAACTCTTACAACGTTAATAAAAAATTTTACCCAGGTATTAGGTGGGCATTTGATGAAATTAAAGACGATACAAAGTATATCATCCTAGGAATTAATCCTTCAAATTCATATAATCAATTAGTTAAAGTTTTAAAGAAAGCTGAAAAAGATCAATATAAATTAATTGTTCAGGATCTAAAACTAAAAAAAGAAGAACTGCAAG
>CACAYQ010000072.1 GCA_902536695.1 uncultured Bacteroidota bacterium
TGACTATCGAGGGTTTGTTCTAAAGAAGTTTGATAATTTCTTAGTATTTCACCTTCAGACTTGCTGTAAGTTGAGTCATTATCTAAGTCTTTGTATGTATAATTACCAAACTTATCTTTAATAAATCTTCCCTTTTCGTCTTTTTCAAATTCAAATTGATCATTGTTAAATGCAGCAACTTTAATTTGCTCTGGATTCATTTCTTTAGGATTGTCATCAGACATCACAATCAATGTAAATAAAACACCAAGGAATATCACTAAATATGTGATAACTCTAGTAATCAGATTTTGTTTATCGTTTTCCATTTTGTTTGGATTAATGATTTACAATTATTTCTTTAAATCATGCTTTACAAGAACGTCAATCAAAGAAATGGAAGCATCTTCCATCTGGTTTACTAAAGTGTCAATTTTAGATACGATGTAATTGTAAAATATTTGAAGAATTATAGCAACAATAAGACCAGAAACCGTAGTAATAAGCGCAACTTTAATACCTCCAGCTAATTCATCAGGCTTAGCTTCTCCTTTTGCCTCAATAATGTCAAATGCATCAATCATACCAATTACTGTTCCCATGAAACCAAGCATTGGAGCCAAGGCAATAAATAAACCAATCCATGAAAGACCTCTTTCTAATAGACCCATTTGAACACCACCATAAGCAATAACTGATTTTTCAACCATTTCAATCCCTTCAGAGCTTCTCTCTAACCCTTGAAGAAATATGCTTGCCACTGGACCTCTTGTATTTCTACACACTTCCTTTGCTGATTCCACGCCTCCGTTAGACATAGCTGATTCAATATCCTCGAGCAATTTCTCTGTATTTGTAGTAGCAAGATTTAGATATATAATTCTTTCTATAGAAAGAGCTAAACCAAGTATCAAAGCAATAAGTACAAAAGACATGAATAATGGGCCCCCATCAATAAATTTCTTTTTAATTTCTTGCGTTACTTTTTCAACGTTAGCAAAAAAGCCATCTTCTTCGGCTTCTTCGACTGGTGCACTTGCTTCTTCCACTTCTGAAACTACCTCTTCAACTGCTTCTTCAACTTGAACTTCTTCCTGAACAGAAGAATCTGCTTCTTCAGCGCCTTCAGTTATCATTTCTATATTTTCTGTGGCACTAGAATCTTCTTGCGCTAATAAAGGATTTACAAATAAAAACATCCCGATAAGTGCGGTGAATAAAAGTCTTTTTTTCATGATTGTTTTGTTGTCAATTAATGTGTAATAATTTTTGCGGAGGCCAAATTACAAAAAAATATAGGTTTAGAACAAAATTAAATTCTAAATAGAAAATTCTCCTGCTTTTTCTGTTAGAAATTCTTTTTTGAATAATTCCACTTGGTTTTTATATCTATGTAAATAGAGCATTGATTTAGTAATGACTGCTTCAAGTGTCATGTCACCAACACCAATTACGCCTGAAGAGTACAATTGTTTTCCTGTCTCATATTTTTGTTGCTCAACCCTCCCCACTTTACACTGACTTACATTTAAAAAAACCACACCTCTAGAAGTATGCCTTTTAATAAGTTTCATAATTTGATCGCTTAACGGAATATTACCAGAACCGTAAGTCATTAATATGATCACTTTAGCAGATGTATTTTCAAATTGATTCGTTACGTTTTTTTCAGAAATCCCAGGGAAAAATACAATTATTAGAATTCTTGAGTCAAAGCCTTTTAAATAGGACAATCTATTATTCTTCGGTCGATACAGGGAATTAATGTTGTAATTAATATCAATGCCGGCTTCTGCTAAAGAAGGAAAATTATAGGATTTGAAAGCTTCAAAATGTTCTGAACTGATCTTAGTTGTTCTATTTGCTCTGTAAAGTTGGTACTCAAAATAAATAGCTACTTCTTGCACAAGGGAAACATTATCTCGTTTTGTTGAGGCTATTTCTATGGCGGTAATTAAGTTTTCTTTTCCGTCCGTTCTCACCATGCCTATTGGCAATTGAGAACCAGTAAAAATGATAGGCTTATCTAAATTTTGAAACATAAAACTTAATGCACTAGCTGAGTAGGACATAGTATCTGTACCGTGTAATACTACGAAACCGTCATAATTATCATAATTTTCAAAGATGTAGTCCCCAATTTTTTCCCAAATTTTTGGAGAAACATTAGATGAGTCTATAGGCTTTTTAAAAGAGACCGCATCAATTTGACATTTTATTTTTTTAAGCTCAGGTAATTCTTTATTAACCTCATTAAAATCAAAGGGCTTTAGGGTTTTACTATGATGATCTTCAACCATCCCAATCGTTCCACCCGTGTAGATGATTAAAATTTTTGGTTTACTGCTTTTCACATGACAAAGATTGGAAAAAGAACCAAAAATCCATCTATTAAAAACAAATAATAATACTCATTTCTTACTTTGTAACTTGGTAATATGACAAGAGCTGTAAAGGCGAAAAAATAGCATAATCCAACTTTATCTAAATTAAAATAAGAATAGAATATTAGAAATAATAATATAGACAGTGCGATTAATACACATACTGTGGAGCCAACAATTTGTGGTAAAGTTTTTAAATTTTCACTATCATAATTCAAATCTCTTATATCAAAGGGAATAGTGATAGCTATAATGAAGGTAAATACAATAATAGAAAATGAAAAATCAACATATGAAAAGAAAAGTAGTTGAGGAGTAACTACACACACCCATGACCAAATCAGGGCAATTAAGATTAATTTTAGTGAGGGAATTGTTCTCAAACCAAAGGATGTGTAATCTTTAGATTTATAAACGACTACAGCAATGAAAGCGGGAAGAGAAAAAATCAATACTTCAAATGAAAAAGTAACGATAACAAGAGGAATAGAAATTATAAATAGGATGTAGGATAAATATTTCATTTTTTGACCATACTTACTCAGCCAATTTGTTTGATTTTTTCGACTGTTAGATGAAATTGGATTAGAACTCATTTGAATATTGTATCCAAAGAAAGTCATCAAGAAAATGATCAATAAATATTCATATTGAATTTGCTGACCATAATATAGAAAAGTGGATAGTGTACACATAACTGCACCAAGAGAAATCCAACAATTGGAAAATATAACTGCATCTAGTATACACTTCATGTTATGTTATGGACTTAGTAATATTTTGGTAGCCACTATTATGCTTGCTCCTAAAATAGAGCCACTCATAATAGATTTAGTGTTTTTCTTCATAAAAATTTGATCGTATCCTTGAAAATAGCAAGCCTCAAGATTATCAACTTCTAAATAATCTCTATTCTTATTTAATTGTTTTAGTTTTAATTTAATTAATGGAGTACTCAAAAACGGAGATGAGATAGTTAGCCAACTTGCACTGTTTTTAAAAAATCCTTTATCATACGTATTTCTGAATTCATATGTATCTAGCATAGACAATATAATTCCAAAAGCAAACCCTTTTAAAAATTCACCTTTTGCTTTATATTCATAATTAGCTGTTTTTTTTCCCATGATATAGTTTGCCATTTCAGTCTTTGTCATTGGATTTTTTTCAAATGGTTTTTGGGTATAAAAAACTTGATCTTTATTGTTTAATGTGTATTTAAATATGGATTCCTTAGCATAGTTTTTTAAAGACCATAAATTTCCTTTCATTTTCAAACCATGAAGTGTCCATTCATTCTGTTCAACCAACTTGAAAACTACAGTATCACCATTATAAAAATAAAGTGTGCCTGAGTCAATAGAATCAATTGGTAATATTCGACTGCTCATGTCCTGAGAATGAAGCTTAAAATTGCAGCACAATAGAGAAAAGGTGAATAGAAAAAATTTAATGATATTAAGTGTTAAATATTAAAAAATAAATATAAACAATTGATTAACAAATCTGTCATTTCAAATCTTTGATATATATATTTGCGCAAAACTGAAAGTACCATATAAACATGCAAAATTCATTCGCTAATAGGCATATCGGAATCAGAAATGATGAAGTGCCTACAATGCTATCTGAGATAGGAAACAAAACCATCGGTGAACTTGTTAGTCAAACTATTCCTCATTCCATCTTAAAAAGTGATGAACTTAAGGTAGATAAAGCTGTCAATGAAAATGATTATCTGAAACATCTTGAACAACTAGCTAATAAAAATACGTTAAATGATAATTACATTGGTCAAGGCTATTATGGGACCATTATTCCAAACGTAATTAAGAGGAATATTTTGTGTAATCCTGGTTGGTATACGGCCTACACTCCTTATCAAGCAGAGATTGCTCAAGGTAGGTTGGAAGCATTATTGAATTTTCAAACCATGATTACAGAACTTACCGGGATGGAACTTGCAAACGCTTCATTATTAGATGAATCTACTGCTGCTGCGGAAGCTATGTTGATGTTCTTTCACATGAGGTCAAGAGATCAGCAAAAAAGAAACGTAAATAAGTTCTTCTTAAGCGAAAGAGTATTTGAACAAAACAAAGAAGTTATTCTTGCAAGAGCTGAACCATTGGGAATTGAAGTGGTAATAGAAAATCCTGAATCTATTCAATTTTCTGATGAATTTTTCGGGGCCATTGTACAGTACCCAGATGCATATGGAGAAATTCATGATTATTCCGGTTTTGTAGAAAAAGCAAAACAGTTTCAAATTCCTGTAGCTGCTATAGCTGATATTATGAGTTTGGTTTTACTTAAAAGCCCTGCTAGTTGGGGAGCTAATGTGGTGGTGGGTTCTACTCAACGTTTTGGAGTTCCCATGGGATATGGAGGCCCTCATGCAGCTTATTTTGCCTGTGGTGAAGAGCACAAACGATTTATTCCAGGAAGAATAATAGGGGTCTCCTTAGATTCCAATGGTAATCCAGCGCTAAGAATGGCACTTCAAACTAGAGAACAACACATTAAAAGAGGACGAGCCACATCAAATATTTGTACCGCTCAAGCCTTGTTAGCTGTTATGGCTGGGATGTATGCTGTATATCATGGACCTGAAGGGTTAAAAGAAATTGCTACAGAAATTTCCATAAAATCAAATAGCCTTCGAATTTGTCTTGAAAAAATGGGATTAAATGTGTTAAATTCTGAACAGTTTGATACTATTACCATACAAAGAAACAATGAAAATTGGGAAAACTTAATGTTAGAAAACGGTGTCAATCTTTTTTACCGATCGGACAACTTCAGCATTTCAATTGACGAAACAACTACTTGGTCTAATTTAGATAAGTTGATAGCCATTTTCAACCAAGAATTAAAAACAGACGTTCAATTAGAAAAAATGAACTATGTAGTATCTCATATAGATAGAAAAGATTCATTTTTAAATCAAAAGGTTTTTAATAATTACCATTCAGAAACCGAAATGATGAGGTACGTAAAAAAGCTAGAAAATAAGGACTTGTCTCTAGTTCATGCCATGATTTCATTAGGTTCATGCACTATGAAATTAAATGCAGCCACAGAAATGGAACCCATTACTTGGCCCTCATTTTGCAATCTTCACCCTTTTGCCCCTGTGGAGCAAACAAAGGGTTACCAAGAAATTTTTGATACACTTATAAAAGATCTCAGTGACATTACAGGTTTTGATAGTGTTTCTCTTCAACCCAATAGTGGAGCACAAGGAGAATATTCAGGATTGATGGTTATTCGGGCGTTTCATATTGATAATAATGAAGGACATAGAAATATTTGTTTGATTCCAAATAGTGCACATGGAACAAATCCTGCTAGTGCCGTAATGGCAGGGATGGAAGTGGTTTTAATCAAGTGTGATGAAAAAGGAAATGTAGACTTAGATGATTTAAAAAACAAGGCAGAAGTACACCGTTCGAATCTTGCTGCTCTAATGATTACCTACCCTTCAACTCACGGAGTTTTCGAAGAAGAAATCAAAACTATAACAAACATTGTTCATGAAAATGGTGGGCAAGTATACATGGATGGCGCAAATATGAATGCACAGGTTGGATTAACTTCTCCTGGTTTAATTGGCGCTGATGTATGTCATTTAAATTTGCACAAAACTTTTGCTATACCCCATGGTGGCGGTGGACCAGGAATGGGGCCAATAGGTGTTGCAAAACATTTAACTCCGTTTTTACCTGGAAACCCAATTATAAAAACAGGAGGAAATAAAGCTATAAAATCCATCAACGGAGCTCCTTGGGGCAGTGCTTTAATTCTGCTAATTTCTTATGGATACATTAAAATGTTGGGAGCATCTGGCCTAAAAAGATCTACAGAAATAGCCATATTAAATGCCAACTATTTAAAATCTAAACTTGAAAATCATTATGAAATTTTATACACAAATGAAAGCAATCGGGTAGCACATGAAATGATTTTAGATTGTAGAAACTTTAAAAAATCCAGTGGCGTAGAAGTGGAAGATATTGCAAAAAGACTAATTGATTACGGTTTTCATGCACCAACAGTTAGTTTTCCAGTTGCTGGGACATTGATGATTGAACCAACAGAGAGTGAATCCATTACAGAATTAGACCGATTTG
>CACAYQ010000073.1 GCA_902536695.1 uncultured Bacteroidota bacterium
AGTTATCCGAACTTTTAGGTGACGATCTTGTTGAAATCGATATCATGTTCAGGACGTATCTATTTAAAAATTGGGCAGAAAATTATTTGTCATCCTCCCATTTAAGTGAAGAATCCTTAAGCTATGTAAATGCCTTTGTAGAAGGTGTAAATCATTTTGTGGAAACTGGGGAAAAGCCATTTGAATATTATTTGCTCAATGCAAACGTAGAGTCTTTTTCTGCGGTGGATGTAGCTAGCATGACAGCCTATATGGCCTTTACCTTCATGGACGGAATACGCTTTGATGGGCTTTACACGATGTTAAAAGAAAAAGTAGGTGAAAAAAATATGGTTATTTTATTTCCTGATTATGCGGATAACAATTACATGACGATTAAGGAAGAGCATGTTGATCATATTCCCAAAAGAAATTATGCAACAAACTCTAGCGTAAATTCAATAGATACCATAGATCAACTCACCTATTTATACAAAATTAATGACGCATCTGAACAAATAAATCCGCCTTTTCACGGAAGTAATTCTTGGATATTATCTTCTAATAGAACCAAATACGGTAAACCCATTTTAGCAAACGATCCCCACATAGGTGTTTCAAAGCCAGACGTTTGGTATGAAGCACACATTTCATACCCTGGATATAATAACTATGGCTACTACGTCCCTATGATTCCATTTCCATTAATTGGTCATGATGACTTTAAAGCTTGGGGATTAACGATGTTTGAAAATGATGAGCTTGACCTTTACAAAGAAAAATTTAATCCAGATAATAAACTTCAAGTCTGGGAGGATAGTTTGTGGGTTAATTATAAAATCGTAAAAGAAACTATTTCGTCTTCTTCAGCGGATACTACCATTGAAATTCCAGTCACTAAAAACGGACCTATTGTAACTCATAATGTGGCACACTATAGTGGAGATCCTATATCTATGTATTGGATTTTTTACCAATTAGAAAACCCTATTTTTGATATTCTTCACAATATATCTCACGCCAAAGACATGTCCTCATTTAAGGATAATTTAGCTAAAGTAGTTTCGCCTGGCTTAAATTTTTCTTATGCAGATACATTGGGTAACATTGCTTGGTGGACTGCGGGTAAATTGCCTGTAAGAGATCCCTCTGTTTACGCTAAAGAAGTGCTAGATGCCAGCAATCCTCTACACAAGGTTACTGGTTTTGTGCCTTTTGATCAAAATCCACATGTAGTGAACCCTGAAAGTGGAATTATTGTCACGGCTAATAATTTATCTACCATTGACAGCGTAGGTGAAATACCTAGGCTAGATGGCTATTTTAGATCTACTGATCGTGCTGCGCGCATTTTAAGTCTGCTATATGAAAAAGAAAAGTGGACTACAGAAGAACTCCAGGCCGTTCAAACCGATGTAAAACTATGGAGCGCTGAAAAAATGAAAGAGTCTTCCTGTAAATTACTTAAAAGCAAGTCAACGTCTTTCAGTGAACTAGAACAAACTGCTTATGAAACCCTTGAAAATTGGGATGGTGTTATGGAAATCTCATCGGTTGGAGCCAGTGTTTTTATGGTAACCAATTACCATGTGATGAAATACATGCTCCAGCAGAAATTAGATGAGGAATTCATCAAACTATATTTAAATCGAGTTGATCATTGGGATTTTTTAAGGAATTTTTTATATCAAAGAACCGTTCCGTTTGAAATGCAAGAAACGCCTGAAGATATCCTCTACACTGGTTTTAAATTGGCTATAAATGAACTCTCGAATAAATATGGAGATGTACCACACTGGAAATGGGGTAATCTACATCACATTGAATTTGAACACCCTTTAGGAAAGCAAAAACCGCTCAATTCAATATTCAACGTAGGACCTTTTGGTGTCAATGGAGGATTTAATGCGGTAAATAAAATCATGTCTCATCAGGGAGATCACAATTATAAAGTAAGTTCTCTACCATCAACTAGAAGATTAATTGACATGGGAAATAAGGAAGAAAGTTACTCTGTTTTGCCAAGTGGTAATTCTGGACACTTTCAAAGCACACACTATGACGATCAAGTAGAACTTTTTTTAAAAGGTTCTTACAGAAATTTAAATTTTAAAGATGAGCAAGTTAAAAATCAACAAATTGCTCTGTTTAAATTACTTCCTTTGTAGCCTAGTTTGCAATGGAGAAAATCATTTATTTTCATGTGGGTATCAGTAAAACAGGTAGTACTTTTTTACAACAACGTGTTTTTCCTATTTTAAAAAATATCCATTACATCCCCACTAGAAAATATCATAAAATAGATGAAGAAATCTCAAGCATAAAAAAAGGAAACGTCCTTGTTTCAAGAGAATTTGATCGGCAATTTGAAAGAGAAGTAGATTTATTTGCCAGTAACCACAAAAATGTAATCCCTATCATCGTTTTTAGGCGTCATGATCAATACTTGGCCTCTCAATATAGACGATTCGTGAAAAACGGATTTAAATATGGCATTAAGCAATTTTTTGATCTGGATGAGGATCTTGGGTTTTTTAAAAAAATACATTTCAATTTTACCCATCAAGTCAACTACCTCAAGACCACATTTAATAAAGAGCCTCTAGTCTTTGTATATGATGATTTCAAGACTAATTCTAGCAATTTTATCCAAATACTATCTTCGTTAATAGGCGCTAAAGTGGATCTAAATCAAATTGACTTTAGCACCAAACATGGTTCTTACAATGAAAAACAATTAAAAATAATCAAGACCATAAGTCAAGGAATTAACCTTCAAAAAAGACGTGTTTTTAAGTCGGTGATATTACACTATATATGGCGTTTTTTCCACGCTACTATCAGGTATGGTATATTATATACTGCATTGCTTATTCCTCGTTTTTTAATTTCAAAAGAACCTTTAATCGATGAGGAGTATTTAAATCAAGTTAAAAGCTATTATGCAAAAGATTGGGAACACATTATGAAGATAAAAATTGGATTAGATTGATACTTTTCTATAAATCTTCATCGATCTTTTTTCTTTCTGTAGTCTTTATTACAATGGGTTTCATTTTACTTTTTTTATTCCACGTTGAGTTATACGATCAACTAACATCAGAGGACAACATAATAGAAAATTTAAGTGCTGTCCTGCTTTTATTTTGTAGCTGTTTTTTTCTAATCTCATTTTTCCACGCTAGAAAATCACCATTGAAAATTCATCATTGGTTGTCGTATGGATTATTGATGTTGTCTATCGTCTTCTTTCTAATTGCAGGAGAAGAAATAAGTTGGGGACAACGAATATTTGATTTGGCTACACCAGACTATTTATCTTCTGTTAATGAGCAAGATGAGCTTAACTTTCATAACACAAACAAGCGTTTTTTTGATCGTCTTTTGGACAGAGCAACCATTATCTTTGTGTTTATTTCATCGTTCTTATTATACAGAAAAAAAGAAAAAACCCTTGGCATTCAAAATCCGGATATTTTTGTCATTTGCTCATTTGCAATTACTCCTTTTTATACTCAAAATACATCACTCGATTTTTATCATTTTATATATGTTCCTTTAGTTGGTCTTTTCGTTTTTGCTTTAAAGAACAAACAAAAGTCATTCCTCTTTCCTTTAGCATTTACATTAATGCTTAGCTTAATTATAATAATAGTTCATACTACATATAATCATTTATTTCCGTGGCATAATAATAGTGCAAACGAGCTGAGAGAATTTCTTTTCTATTTAAGTTGTGTTGCCTATGCTTACGAAATTATGAATGACATAAAATCTCCTAAAGTAATTGAGAAAAATTTTTAAATTAGAGTCGTTATGAAAAAAATTTCTTTCTTTCTTCTGCTTATACTTAATATTAGCTTAATCGGGCAAACAAAAGATAAGTTTAAAAATCTTTTTTCGGTAGAAAATATACCCTCAATAAATGTGAGTACATGGTTCGGCTTCCCTGCTTATTTTAATAAAGAAGATTCGGAGTATGAGTATTCTGTAGCAATTATGTCAACTCACCCGCTTCCAACACCGGTTTATGATGTTGAATCCCGAAATTCTGGGCCAATAGGGGTAAATATTGATGTGTTTATAAATGAAAAAGTTAGTGTGGGTTTTAGTTATGTAAATAATCGTTTTTCTTATAACTCAAAGAAGGATGCTATTAATATACATAATGGAAATTCAACGACATTTAATTATGATTTCAAGGCCAAAAAAAAGAGATACCATTTGAGGGGTTGTTATCACTTTTATAAGAAAGAAAATATATCATTATATGGCGGGGGTGCTGTTGGTTTTGGCTCTAATTTTTTAGAATTCACATCCGATGATAATGAAGTATACGGGAACTCTCCTATCGACATGATAAGTGATAGCGAAAGAACTTCTATATCATCTCGCTTTTTTGCTGGTTTTTCTTATAAAGTTTACAAAAACTTTAGCGCTTTATCCGAACTAGGTTTTACATATGATAAAGATGCCTTTTTAGGTCTTTTTAGAATCGGAATTCAAGCTTCTATCAATTAAAAAAAGAGTAACCGGAGGGTTTATTTCAGGATCAATAAGTTTTTTCAAGCCTTACTTATACCCTGCTTGTATATAATTAGTGTCAAATTGAACCCGTAGATCAATAATTATTGATCTGATAGAAAACTAATTACACTTTTTTGCGTTATATCTATATAATCTATCACATTATGAAGAAACCGTTTCTACTATTAATAATATTTGCTGTAACTCAACCTTTTATAGCCCAACACAAATATGACATCGGAATTTCTTTTTCAGACCAAACCATTGGTTATGGGATAAATTCTGGAAATTTAAATTTAGAATTTAGAAGTAAAATGAATGATAAATGGCGACTAAGTACTGGTTTAAATTTTGGTCAGGGTGTGTTTTTCAATAACTCTAATCAAACTTTTTTTGACTTTAGTGATTCCAGTATTACTTACAGATACAGTAACTTTAGGTATGGGGATGAGTTCAATGTTCAGTTAGGTTTAGAAAGGTCTATTAATAGCATTCTCAGCAAACCTCTAAAACAAAAAATTGTTTCATATAGTTTTGACCTATTATTTGGAACAAAATCCTTTGCAATAGATAAATTTAATGAAACAACTTTTTTTGATTCAATTTATGTACATATAGGCCCCGGTTGGATTGGTGATACAACTGATGTTAGCTTCTACACAGAAAAGTCTAATAGAGATTATTATTCTGTTGATTATTTTAATGTTGGTTTTCAATTTCAAATCAAAGCAAATATCCCTATCAATTCTAGATTAACACTCTTTGTTTCACAGAGACATTTTTTCGCCTTATTTTTTGACATTAATGAGAGTACAGAAAATCCAAATCCTTCTTCGTTTATAGGCTCCACACCCAACGTGTCCTCTAATAATGTGCCCTTAAATGATATTAATCATCGATTCTATAATAGTCCAGGAAGATTAGGATTAAATCATGTAATTGGAGTTAGATATAACTTTAATAAAAAGTCCAAAAAAGAAACTAAGCCGATTGAAAAATAATGAATCCGGAGGGTTCATTTCAATATCCACAAGTAGTTTCGAACCCTTATCCCATCTATAGACACTTAAAATACTCAAAAGGCTCTAAACACGAAGTACACCTGTACATCGCTTTACACGCGGTTGAACCAAAAGGACTAACCAATTCTGTTTCCTTGGCCTTACAGTGGGGACAATCCACTTCCTTCGGAGCTCCCAATATGGCATTTTTATCGGATGTTTTAAAAGCAGGCGGGGCAATGCCATAAACACGCAATTTTTCTTTTGCCTCCTTCCCTATCCAATCCGTAGTCCATGGTGGGTCATACTGCATTTTAATTTCAAAATGTTCAATATTCATTTTGCCCAATTCCTCTTTGATATCGGCTTGAAAACGATCCATGGCTGGACACCCTGAATACGTAGGGGTAATGGTAACCACTAACTTCTCCTCTTCATAACTAACATCGCGAAGCACCCCTAATTCATCAATGGTAATTACTGGAATTTCTGGATCAGGAATAGTAGAGAGTTGTTGTTTTATGTACGAAATACTTTCCATTAAGCCCATTTTACGGTTGGTGGCATAGACATCAATATAGCCTCTGTAGATCCACCTGTTTTAATACCAAAAAGGGTTCCTCTATCCCACAATAAATTAAACTCCACATATCGTCCTCTCTTTAATAGTTGTTCGTCTTTTTCTTGAGCTGTCCAACTCAACTCTTTGTGTTGGTTTACTATGGTGGTAATAGCTTCAAGCGTTTTTCTTCCCACATCTTTCACAAAATCAAAATCTGTTTCCCAATCTCCGGTATTCATGTAATCAAAAAAGATGCCCCCCTCCCCTCTTGGTTCATTTCGATGTGGTA
>CACAYQ010000074.1 GCA_902536695.1 uncultured Bacteroidota bacterium
CAATTGATTTTTTTACTTGGATCTAAACTCACTAAATATACACCTGAAAAGATAAGTATTGAAGATATCAAGACGATAGCATCTAAGTTTTCTCTTCCAGAAAATAGCGCTATAAATGAAGTGAGAATAGGTTGTAAGTAAATGTAAGTACTTACTACGGTTGGACTTACATATTTTATGCCGTAAATATTGAATAAATAACAGAAATAGGTAGTAAATAAGATAACAAAACCAATTTTAAGTAAAATACTTGTAGGCATAATCCAATTAACTGAAGAGAACTGAGAAAGGCCAAATGGAATTACACCTAATAGTCCAAATGTGAAAACCCACTTGATGACCGTTATAGGGTGATATTTGGACATTAACGGTTTAACAGTGATGAGATACAACCCATAGCTTGATGCATTTAAAAATATGAGAAGATCACCCCATACACCAGCTTCTCCAGAAGTGTTTCCTTTATGCAAAATCACAGTTAATGCCCCAGCCAACCCTATAGTGATACCCAATACTTTTTTCAAACTCATTTTATCATTAATCATGAAAATGGATAAAATGCTGACAATTATTGGACTACTAATCATGATGATGGAGGCGTGAATGGTTGAAGTCAAATCTAGTCCTGCAAAAAACATAAGTTGGTTTGCAGTTACGCCAAAAAAAACCACTAAGAATAAAGCGCCAAACATCTTTTTTTTTAATGTGCTCAAAGAAAAAAAATGATGTAATCCAAAATAAAATGGTTGCCCCAACAGCCCTAAATAAAATAAAGGTAAATGGAGGAACATACCCACCTTCCATGACGTCTTTTGCATATCCATAATTAAAAGCATAAATCAAGTTTGCACCAAAAAGAGCTAAATGAGCTAGAAGTATTTTATTTTTTGTTACCATTTTTCATCTTATATGATGAAATAGAATAAATATCGCGACAAATTTAATGTTATGAACAAACAATGAATAAAATACATTAAATAATTAGATTTGTTTCCCTTAATAAAAATGCGATGAAATTTAATACAAAAGTGATTCACGCAGGAATTCATCCTGACCCTGCTACTGGTGCAATCATGACCCCTATATACCAAACATCAACTTATGTACAAGAAGAAATAGGGGTTCACAAAGGCTTCGAATATTCAAGAACAGGAAATCCTACTAGAGCTGCTTTAGAAAGTAATTTAGCAGCATTAGAAAGTGGTAAATATGGGGCTTGTTTTGGCAGTGGTTTAGCAGCAATTGACTGCGTGATTAAGATGTTAAATCCTGGTGACGAGGTTATTTCAACTAATGATTTATATGGAGGTTCCTATAGAATATTTAAAACCATTTTTGAAAAATATGGCATAAATTTTCATTTTGTAGACATGGTAGATGTTCAAAATATTTCTAATGAAATCAATGATAAAACAAAACTGATTTGGATAGAGACTCCTACTAACCCAATGATGAATATCATTGATGTTAAATCCATTGTAGAAATAGCAAAGATTAAAAGAATAAAAGTAGCTGTGGATAATACTTTTGCTACTCCATACCTTCAGAGACCTTTAGAGTTAGGTGCAGACATCGTAATGCATTCTGTAACAAAATATTTAGGTGGACATTCTGACGTAGTTATGGGGGCTTTAGTTACAAATGATGAATCATTAGCGGAAGAAATGTATAGGATACAAAACTCAAGTGGTGCAGTTTGTGGTCCGATGGATTCCTTCTTAGTGCTAAGAGGAGTTAAAACCCTTCATTTGAGAGTTCAAAGGCATTGTGAAAATGGGGAGAAAGTGGCCCATTTTTTACATAATAATCCACAAGTTGATCAAGTTTATTGGCCAGGTTTTAAAACACACCCTAATCATGAAGTTGCGAAAGAACAAATGAACGGATTTGGTGGAATGATTTCTTTCACATTGGTTGGAGATAGTCTTGACAAGGCTAAGTCCATAGTGAGCAAAACCAAGTTATTTACCCTTGCGGAATCATTAGGCGGTGTAGAATCCTTGATTGGTCATCCATCAACCATGACTCATGCATCTATACCTAGAGAGGAAAGAATGAAGTCTGGTGTGTTAGACTCATTAATCAGGTTAAGCGTGGGTATTGAAGATGCATCTGATCTGATTGAAGATTTAGAAAATGCATTTAAAAACTAAATTGTAAATTGCGCTATGAAATACTTTTCCTTCATTATTTCCATCTTTTTTGTTTTACAATTTCAAGCACAATTTCAGTTTGATAACAAGATAGAAAAAGACAATTGTCGTCATGGAGAGAATGTGGAATATTGTAGGACACATAAGGTGATGAATTTCTTCAAGCTACATTCTTCTTTAATGAAAATTTACGAAGAAGAGCAAAGTCAGTTGAGAATTATTGAAGATTCTATGAAGTTACAAGCACCTTCTAGAGTAGTGTATACAATACCGCTTGTTTTTCACGTGCTGCATAATGGTGGTTCTGAAAATATCTCAAGAGTACAAATTGAGGATGCTGTTGCTATTTTAAACAGGGATTTTCGTTTACAAAATCAAGATGCAAACAATGTAGTTTCCACTTTTCAAGGTATGCCCTCAGATATTGAGGTGGAGTTCCAATTGGCAATAAGGGCCCCAAATGGGCAATGTTTTAGCGGAATTACGAGAACACAGAGCCCCTTCACAAATGATGGAAGCAATGGTATGACACAAGTATCTGCTATAATTTCTGGAAATAATGTATATAATGGTTCATGGCCTGGGAATAAGTATCTCAATATTTTTGTAGTTAATGATGCTGGAGGCGCAGCTGGATATACAACTAATCCAAGTATTTTCACTGGCTCTTCTATGAATAATGGAATTTGGGTTCTACATGATTATGTCGGATCAATTGGCACATCAGACCTATATTCCAGCAGAACATTAACACATGAAGTAGGACATTGGTTAAATTTAGATCACTTATGGGGAAATAATAATAATCCAGGAAATGCATCAAGTTGTACACAAGATGATGCAGTGGATGATACTCCAAGATGCATAGGAGTTACGTCATGTAATGTATCTTCTAATACATGCTCAAATGATGCAGTTGATGGTTATTGGACAACAGATGTGGTAGATAACATTGAAAATTATTTGGAATACTCATATTGTTCTAAAATGTTTACACCAGGTCAGAAATCAAGAATGAGAGCCGCATTAGTTTCGGGTGTAGCTGGAAGGAATAATCTATGGTCTTCTTCAAATCATACAGCTACTGGACTTAATCAAACTCCAACAATATGTGCTGTAGACATTAGATCTAACAGAAATATGGTCTGTGGAGGAGATGTGGTTGAATTTTTTGATGAATCTTATAATAATGTGAATAGTTGGAGTTGGAGTTTTCCAGGAGGGTCACCAAGTACTTCAACTCAACAAAATCCCACAGTAACTTATGCAAATGCAGGAACATACGATGTTCAATTACAGGTTTCTGATCCGTTTGGAAACCAACTTTCTCAAAATTTCCCCAACTTCATTACAGTTATAGCCAATCCAGGAGATTTAACTCCCTTTGTAGATGATTTTGAAAGTGCTACCCAAATTCCAAATTCAGATTGGTCGGTGTATAACCCAGAAGGTCCTGGATTTCATGTGATGAATTCATCCAGTTTTTCTGGTTCCTATGCTGTAAAACTTGATAATTCTGCTGCTATACCAGGATCTGTTGATGAATTAGTCAGTACAACATTAGATATATCGAATTTATCATCTGCCTCACTGTCCTTTAAATATGCTTTTGCCAAAAGAAATTCTCAAAACACAGATTTTATGCAGGTTTTAGCCAGTAGAGACTGTGGCGAAACTTGGTTTTTAAGAAAAAATATTCCAGCATCAACTATTGCAACTTACCCAAATACTAATTCATCATATAATCCTTCGGCAAACGATTGGAATACTGTAAATGTTTCCGGAATTACTAGTGTATATCTAGTTAGTGATTTTCGATTTAAGATAAAATTCACAAGTGGCGGGGGAAATGATTTATTTATAGACGATATCAATTTGTCGGGTCCACTGTCAATTGAAGATGAATTGGTTTTCGATTTTTTAGTATACCCTAATCCAGCAAATACTTTGGCCGTATTAAAATTTAATCTGAGTTCGATTGTTGACGATGCATCAATAAAGATGATTGATCCGTTGGGTAGAGTTGTTTATTTGCTAGATAACCAAACCTATAATCCAGGATTAAATGAAATAGAGCTTAATGTTAGAAACTTAAATCCAGGTTGGTATAATGTGATTTTTGATTCTCCAAAACGAAGGATTTCAACTAAAATGATAATAAATAACTGATCATGAAAAAAACAGTCATTTCGTTTTTATCCGCTTTAATTTTATTAATTTCTTGCAGTACAGATTTTGAATTAAATGCACCTTACAAAACTATTCCAATTGTATACGGTTTATTAGATCAATCTCAGGATACCCAATTTGTAAAAATTAATAGATCTTTTTTGGGATATGGAAATAATGTGAATTACGCAGCTATAAATGACTGTACTGAATTTAATAATGTTATCGCGGTCCTAGAGGAGTATAACGAGTTCGGGAGTATGATAGATCAAGACACACTCAGGGAACTCATGGTAGGCAATTTAGATCAAGGAATTTTTTATGAAGATTCACAAAAGGTGTATTTTTTTGAGTCACTTTATGATACACTAAGAGAAGAAAATAGTTATCACTTAAAAGTTTCCGTTCCTGAAAGAAATTTAGAATTTGATGCTAGAACAGAAATGATCAAGGGTTCTTGGTTAAACTTTAAATATCAGACATACCTTTTCTTGAGGATAAACGGGTTCAAGGTTGCAGATGTAGACTTAGCTACAACAGATGATAATGGTTATTTCGATCAATCTTTAAGGTGGGTAACGGCAGAAGGTGGAAGGCGATATGAATTGGTTTTTAGATTGCACTACACGGAAGTTTATAATGATTTGTCTGAGCAGGATAAATATTTGGAGTGGAATTTAGGAAGACAAATCAGTGTTTCTACAGAAGGTGGGGAAGAAATGTTTAAAGACATTGCTGGAGTATCTTTTTTCAACTGGGTTGTTAGTCAACTTGAGAATAATGAAAATGAAAGTGACGTGCTGAAAAGAGTATTAAAAATGGATGCTGTAGAACTTATTTTAACCGCGGGCAACGATGATTTAAATACGTATATGCAAGTTAATGAGCCAGTTACTGGTGTGGTAACAGAAAGGCCGATATTCACAAATGTGAATAACGGATATGGTATTTTTGCAAGTAAGTATAGTACTAAACTATCCACTTTTCTTTCTGATGGCACAATGCTTGAGTTATGTGCTGGTCAGATCACCAGTGGATTTAAGTTCTGTTGCGATTCAGCTAATTTAGTACCTCAAAATTCAGCTACTCAGGCAGTGGCTATCTCATTACTTACTGGAGGGGTAGAAGTTGGCTGCAATTAATCACTACAGTTACATGAATTAGAAAAATATACTTTGGTATTAGGAAGTAACCCTGATATTCTTTCTTTTTCACGGTCTGAGAATTGAATTACCCTTAAATCTACTTCTTTTAATGAAGTTAATTGGCCAATCTCGTCTGGAACCTCTATAAGTTCATTAGACCACATGTCTAATTTGACTAGAGAATTTAAATATTTAATCTGTTTTGGAATAGAAGTAATCTTATTATTGTTAATTATTATTTCTTGAAGCTGTGACAGCTCGGTAATTATTTTGGGGAAATCAGTAAAATTATTTTTGGATAGGTTAATATGTTCAAGATTTTGAAGTGCTTTCAACTCTTTTGGAATATGATCTAATCGATTTTTACTTAAATCTAGATATTCTAAGTTTTTTAATTGAAAAAGGTTGTTAGGTAATGAGTCAAGTTTTTTTCTAGACAAATTTAGCTTGTAAACAAGTTCTTTATTTTGAACGGCTTCTTCAAGATTTTTATACATAACACTCCGTTGAGCTTCAATCTTAGTAGTAAGTCCGATGAGAAAAAAAAGTAGGTATAAATAATAATTATTCACTTAGCAT
>CACAYQ010000075.1 GCA_902536695.1 uncultured Bacteroidota bacterium
TCATTCTAGCATTACTTTCTAATGTAATGTTGTTTTCACAAACAGCTACTGATCCACTAACTAGTTCCCATGCATTTGTAGATAATTCAAATGGCAATAAAATGTTTTTTGGTCGTGAATCTACAGCAAGTTGTTGTGGTAATCTCGATGGTACAGGAGCAGAAAGGGTAATAGTTACTTACGAAGCACTAAATTTAACTGTTGATCAAACTTTATTAGATGAATTAAAGTCTTCTCAAATTGGTTACACAGATGGAGCAACTGGTCCTGATTTATTGGAATGGAATGGTGGTATATCAATTGGTGACGTAGTTAATATTTACATGGTTTATCTAAATGACAATGTGAATCGCCGTGGTTATCCCGGTCAGATTACTGGAAGTAGACTACAATATGGTGAAGTAACCTTTTTAGGAGATATTTATGCTGTTGGTTATGATTGGAGACATACATTGTATTTTACTGGGACACGATTTTCATCCTACAGTGGAAATAATAATAACGGAGATTACCCAAGATACAGCAAAGCAAGTAGCGCTTCAAAATTTAAAGACAGGTGGTTTGAACCTTCTAATGAAGGAGAAGGAGCACCTTATATTTCAAGCTGGAATACACAAAATATAACTAATGACTGGTGGCAGGTTGTTGATGATGGTGGTGTATCTCGAGATCCTAATTACAATGGAAATCCAATGAAAACATTTAGATTAGGCTGTAATAATGGCTTAAAAGGAGATTTTTTTAGAGTAATAACAAAATCAAGTTGTACAGAGCCAACTGGCACAGGATCAATTGGTAATCCTCAAAGCGGTTGTGGAAGTTTTGATCCTAGCACTATAACAAATTCCTCTTCTGGTTCTGGTGGTAGTGGAGGTACAGCAACTTACTTTTGGCAATACTCTACGTCTTCCAATTCTGGACCATGGATTAATATTGGTAATTCAAACAGCTCCACTTACAATCCATCTTCTATTTCACAAACTACCTGGTATAGAAGAGGATATTACCGTTGTGATGCCTCTGCTGCAATTTATACTTCTGCTGTTGAAATGACGGTTAACCCTATTCCTACAGCTAGCGCATCTGCTTCATCAACGTCAATTTGCAGTGGTGAATCTACCACCCTTTCAGCAACCATTGTAAGTGGTGCTAGTTACGAGTGGAGGATTAGTGGAAGTTCAACTGTACTATCTAATAGTAGCACTTACAGTCCATCTCCTACCTCGAATACAACATATGAACTTACTGTAACAAAAAATGGATGTAGTAATACAGACAATGTTACTATTACTGTAGGTACAGAAATTACTGGGGCAGGATCTGTTAATGGAGCTGAATCTTATTGCACTGCTTACAATCCTGGAAATATTGTAAATTCACTCTCTGCACAAGGAGGATCTGGAGGAACCCTTACCTACTTTTGGGAAGTTTCTACCACATCTAACTCTACTGGTTTTACAACAATTCCAGGTGCTACGTCTTCTTCCTACAATCCGCCTTCAACAATAACACAAACTACTTGGTATAGAAGAGGGGCTTATCGTTGTAGTTCTAGTTCCGCTCTTTATACATCTGCAGTTCAAAAGACAGTTATTGGAACCCCAAATGCATCTGCTTCCGCATCTTCAGCTTCAATATGTAGTGGATCCGACGTAACCTTATCCACAACAAATGTTGCAGGTCAGACTTATCAATGGTCTGCAGGAGGTATAATATTGAGCAACTCTTCCACTTATTTGCATACTCCTTCCTCCACCACTACTTATCAACTTACGGTGACTCAGTATGGTTGTTCAGCAACAGATAATGTTACAGTTATAGTAAACGATGCCCCAGTTGTTGGTGTTAGTGGAGGTTCTTCGCAAGCAGCTTGTCAGGGTGGCAGTTTAACTTTGTCAGGAACCGGAGCATCAAGCTACACATGGAATAACGGAGTGGTAGATGGGCAATCTTTTGCTGCTCCAGCAAATACAACTACATACACCGTTACTGGAACAGATGCAAACGGTTGTAGTAATACAGCTCAAGTTACCATTAATATAACTTCTCTTTTAGATTGGGCCAATCTGCAATTTCCCGCCAGTGAAACTTACAGCTGTAACGGAGGCCAAATTGCTATATATGGCCAGGTATATGAGCCAGGAATTACAGATGGGCCTGGTCAAGGTTCAGGTATAACGGTAGAGTATGGCTATAGTACATCAAATTCTGACCCATCAACTTGGACCGATTGGTATACGGCAACTTATAACACAGACGTTGGAAATAACGATGAATATAACGGTGTTATTTCTCAAGCCCTTTATAATTTAAATTCAACAACGTATTATTACACTTTTAGATATAAATCTGCAGGTTGTGATTGGCAATATGGTGGATACAATGGAGGTTTTTGGAATGGTACTTCCCATGTAAGTGGTGTACTTACAGTTACGCCTGAAAATGCAACTTTTTCTTATTCTGCTAGTGCTTATTGTCCAGAAGGTTCTAATCCAACGCCTACAATTACAGGTGTTGCTGGAGGTACTTTTTCTGCTCCTGCTGGGCTTTCTATCAATACATCTTCTGGAGAAATAGATTTAAGTACATCAACTGCTGGAACGTATACAGTAACTTATAATACTCCTAATTGCAATACGCCATCTACTCAAACGGTAACTATTTATGATTCACCTTTAGCAAATGCTGGTAGTGATATTTCTGTGTGTGAAGGCCAAAGTGCAATTTTGAGTGCTAGTGGAGGAAATGATTATGTTTGGTCACCAACGACGGGATTAAGTAATCCTAATATAGCTAGTCCAACAGTTACCCCAACAAGTACCACCACTTACACAGTTACGGTAACAGATGGAAACAATTGTACTGATAGCGATGATATTATGGTAACATTTGTCAACAATAATACTGCTGGTAGTGCTTCTTCTACACCTAATTTATGTATCAATACTACTTTAACTAATATTACTCATACTACTACGGGAGCAACTGGGATAGGATCTGCAACAGGTCTACCAAATGGAGTAAGCGCCAACTGGTCATCTAACACAATTACCATAAGTGGCACTCCAACAGAAAGTGGAACTTTTAGTTATACAATTCCATTAACAGGAGGTTGTGGTACGGTTAGTGCAACGGGAACTATTACTGTAAGTCCTGATAATACTGTTGGGACTGCATCTTCTAGTCCTACATTGTGTATTAATACAGCCTTAACCAATATTACCCATACCACAACGGGAGCTACCGGAATTGGTTCGGCAAGTGGATTACCTTCGGGTGTTACTGCTAATTGGAATTCTAATACAATTACCATAAGTGGGACAGCAACTGCTAGTGGAACATTTAATTATTCCATACCACTTACAGGTGGTTGTGGAACGGTCAATGCGACAGGTACTATAACTGTGACACCAGAAAATACTGCCGGCACACCATCTTCTTCACCAACACTATGTATAAATACTTTATTAACTAATATTACAATTGCAACTACAGGTGCTATTGGTATTGGTTCAGCAAGTGGCTTGCCAGGTGGCGTTACTGCTAGTTGGTCAGGTGATGTAATTACAATTTCTGGAACACCTAATGCTAGTGGTACTTTTAGCTATACCATTCCTTTAAGTGGTGGTTGTGGAAATGTTAATGCAACTGGTACCATAATAGTTTCTCCTGACAACACTGCTGGAGCAGCATCTTCTAGTCCAACGGTATGTAAGAATTCTGCAATAACCAATATTACGCATACTACTACTGGAGCAACAGGCATTGGAACAGCAAGTGGATTACCTGCTGGAGTTACTGCTAGTTGGAGTTCTAACACGATTACTATAAGTGGAACACCATCTGCAAGTGGGACATTTAACTACACCATCCCACTTAGTGGTGGTTGTGGAACAGTTAATGCAACTGGAACAATAACTGTTAATGACTTACCAGTTGTAGATGCAGGATCTGCTCAAACAGTTTGTGCTGGGGCAAGTGTTATTCTAAGTGGAAGTGGTGCAACCAGCTACAGTTGGGATAATAGTGTAACTAATGGAACAAGTTTTACTGCAAGCACTACTACTACTTACACCGTAACAGGGACAGATGCTAATGGATGTATAAACACAGATCAGGTTACAGTTACTGTAAATAATACTGAAAATGCAAGCTTTGCTTATTCATCAAATGGTTTTTGTAGTGATGGTACTGATCCTATAGCAGTAATTGCAGGAGTTAGCGGTGGTACATTTAGTTCTACTTCGGGTCTTGTTATAAACAGTTCTACTGGTTCAATTGATTTAGATGCATCTACTTTAGGTACTTACACCATAACTTACACTACTCCTGGAACATGTACGGGAAGCTCTACTTATGAAATAACCATTTCAGACCCATCAGCTGATTTTAATTATGGAGGCACTACTGAGTTCTGTACAGGTGGTAGTGACCCCTCTGCAACCATAACTGGCACTACTGGTGGAACATTTACATCAACTCCAAGCGGACTATCTATAAACGCAAATACAGGAACTATTGATGTTTCAGCATCTACAGCAGCTACCTATGATGTTACATACACTCCTCCAGCTATTGAGCAATTAGGCAGTGATATAGACGGAGTTGCAAACGGAGATTATTTTGGATATGCTATTTCCATGAGTAATGATGGAAATAGAATGGTAGTTGGTGCAAAGCTTGATGATGCACCTGGAACTAGTGCAGGAAGTGTAGAAGTATATGAGTATAGCAGTGGAAGTTGGACCAAAATGGGTTCTACTATCAATGGAGAAGCCGCGTATGATAATTTTGGTAGAGCAGTATCCATAAATGGTGCTGGAACTAGAATAGCAGTAGGTGCACCCAACAATGACGGTAATGGTTCTGATGCTGGACAAGTAAGGGTATATGAATGGAATGGTAGTGCTTGGATCCAATTAGGAATTGACCTAGATGGTGAAGCAGCTAATGATCACAGTGGTTGGTCAGTGGATATGAACGAAGTGGGTGATAGAATTGTTATAGGAGAAATAGAAAATGCTGCTGGAGGAACACGAAGAGGACAAGTTAGGGTATTCGAATGGGATGGTTCTGCATGGAGTCAGTTAGGTAATGATTTACATGGACTAGGTACAAATGATAAATTCGGATGGAATGTTTCAATAAGCGCCTCAGGAAACAAAATTATTGTGGGGGCTCCTGAAGATGATGATGGCGGTTCAAATTCAGGAACTGTTAAGATTTACGAATTAATAGGATCTACTTGGACTCAAGTGGGTAATACTATTGTTGGGCAATCAGGAAATCAAGCTGGTTATGCCGTATCTATAAGTGCAGATGGAAATAGAGTAGCAGTAGGTATGAGAGCATTTTCATCTAGTAAAGGTAGAGCGCGAATTTTTGATTTAGTTGGGTCAACCTGGTCACAAGTTGGATCTGATATTATTGGTGAAGCAAATCTTGACTTTTTTGGTGCTTCTATTGTAATGAATGATGTAGGCACTAGACTCTTAATTGGCGCCTACTTAAATGATGGAAATGGAACAAGTTCTGGACATGCGAGAGTTTATGATTTAGTAGGAACAACATGGACCCAATTAGATGATGACATTGATGGGGAAGAAGCTAATGATAATTTAGGTTTTGGATTGGGGATGAGTGCCAGTGGACATAGAATTGCTGTAGGGTCTTATGGGGGTGATAATAACAGTAACGTAAATACAGGAGATGTTAAGGTTTTTAGTGTTAATACCATTTGTACCACACCACTTTCAATAACCATTACCGAAACAGAAGATGGAACATTTACCTATGCATCTACTGAATATTGTAAGTCCGGCTCCAACCCAACCCCAACTGTTACAGGAACAACGGGTGGAACATTTAGTTCTACTGCTGGATTAAGTATAAATGGTTCTACTGGTGAAATAAATATAGCAGCATCCACCACGGGAACA
>CACAYQ010000076.1 GCA_902536695.1 uncultured Bacteroidota bacterium
ATTCAATTCCGATAAACCAGATTTATAATCAGAGTTATACTACTGATACCACTTATTACATTTCTTTTTCAACTACAAATTTGTGTGGAGTAGATTCTATTCTAGATAGTTTAATTATTACTCCCAAACCCACATCTATATTTATAAATAATTTAGATTTTGGTTGTTCTCCATTAACTGTTTCTTTCCTTAACTTTAGTGTTGGAAATCCTGATATATATCATTGGGATTTTGGTGACGGAACTGTATTTTCAACAACTGACTCGTTACTTCAACATACCTTTTACACATCTTCCAGTGACACCACATATACAGTTTCATTAATTGCTGAAAATGAATGTGATTCGGATACCTCTTTTGCTACAATTACTGTTTATCCTGATCAAGTTACAGGTTTTTTTACTGTAGATACTACTTCTGGTTGTTTACCTCTTACTGTTTCCTTTCAAAATTTCTCATTAGGAAGTAACTTAGTTCATTCCTGGTCTTTTGGTGACGGAAATTATTCTAGCTCAGTTAGTCCAGTTCATACTTTTGATTCGTCTGGAACATTTAATGTTCAATATGTAGTTACGGACAATTGTAGTTATGATACAATTAATCAAATAATAGAAGTGTTTCCTTTACCCATTCCTTTAATTTCAGTTCAAGATGATAGTGTTTGTGGTAATGATTCTATATTTTTTATTAATAACAGTATTAATTCATCCTTTTTTTGGGAATTTGGTGATGGCAGTTCTTCTTTTTTATCTAATCCCATACATTCTTATGATAGTTCAGGAATATATGATGTAATTATTAGTTTGACCTCACTATCACATGGATGTTTTAACTCGGACACTATTACAGTTAGTTCATTGATTTCTCCAGAAGTCGCTATAAATCTAGACACGATTGAAGGCTGCTCTCCACTTACCATAAATTTCACAAACAATTCTTCTAATGCTGATTCCTATTTATGGGATTTTGGTGATGGTAATTCTTCTATAATAAGTTCTTTGGCAAATACTTACCAAACACCTGGAAGCTACAGTGGTTATTTGATAGGAACAAATAACAATGGTTGTTTTGATAGCACTTCATTTAATGTTACTAGTCATCCCAATCCTCAAGTAGATTTCACTTACTCATTGATTGATACATGTTATTTACCAATGACTGTTTCATTTACGAATAATTCAACTGGTGCAAACTTCTTTGAATGGAATTTTGATGGAATTGACAGCTCAAACACTACAAATCCGTATTTTGACTTTAACACTAACGGTAGTTATGATATTATGTTAGTCGGTCAAAATAATTTTGGGTGTATTGACTCTATTTCGAATATTTTAATAATTGACACTATCCCATTTGCTGCATTTGAATTAGATACTTTAGCAGGGTGTATCCCATTAGCTGTGAATATGATAAATAATTCCACTAATTATAGTTTTACAAGCTGGGATTTTGGAAATGGAAATTTTTCAATTTCACCTTCTGTAAATCATACTTATATTAGTTCAGGATTATACCAAATTAAATTGGTCGTTGAAGATGTTAATGGGTGTAAGGATAGTACAATTAAGGACCTTACTGTATATCCAGAACCTATATCAAACTTTAGTTTTTCAAATACAGACCCTTGTTTTCAACCAGTAAGTTTGACTACATCCAATAATTCTTTAGGAGCTAATTATTATAATTGGAACTTTGGTAATCTAACGGGGTCTACTCAAACATCACCTACAGTTTTATATGATTCTGTTGGAGTTTTCAACATTGAGCTTATAGCTGGAAATTCCTATGGTTGTGAGGATACATCAGTTCAATTTCTGCAAATTTTTAATTCTCCTGTTGCTAACATGGCTCAAATAGATAGTAGAATATGTTTAAGAGACTCCATAGTATTGTCTTCTTTGAGTCAAAATGCAGATTCAATAGTTTGGAACGTAAATGGTATTGATATTTTTAATTCAAACAATGATTCAATATATTATATTTCGTCTGCTGGTATTTACTCTATTGATTTATATGCGTATCAAACAATAAGCGCATGTGCCGATACAGCCAGTTTATCCACTTCATTAGAAGTACTTCCTTCTCCTACTGCAGCTTTTGATGTAAACCCTGATTCAGGTTGTCAGCCTCTGTTAAACGTTGCCTTTATTAATCAATCCCTAGGTGCAGATAGTTACATTTGGAATTTTGGAAATGGTAATTCTTCCTCTTCTTTAAACTCAACGGAACAATATTTCAATTCAGGAAACTTTCAAATTTCTCTTCATGTTTCAAATATTCACAATTGTCAAGATTCTGCATTTAATACTATACAAGTATTTCCTAAACCTGTAGCAGATTTTTTATATACAAACTCAGACCCTTGTATTCAGCCAACTCAGATATCAACAACTAATTTTTCAGCCGGTGCAGTCAATTATTATTGGGATTTTGGAAATGGGCAAACAAGTTCCATAACTGATCCTACATCAAATTATTTAAGTCCAGGAACATATACTGTTAATCTTATTGTTGAGTCCGTTAATCAGTGTTATGATACTATTAACAAGACAATAGAGGTTCTTCAATCTCCTATACCAGATTTTACCTTATCAGATGATACAATATGTGTTGGAGACTCAGTCATTTTTGTATCACAAAGCCAATTTACCGATTCAACGATATGGGTTTTAAGTGATGGTTTTACTTTCACAGGAGAAAATTTTGTCTATTTTTTCAATGATACTTCGGTAACTGATGTTACCATCTATACTTATAATAACAACAGTTGTATGGACTCATTATTATATCCTTCAGCAATAGTAACTATCGAACCTCCAGTTGCAAATTTTATAATTTCAGATACAAATTATGATCCATTTTATCCATTTGCTGGTTCATTAACATTTCAAAATTTATCTAACAATTCAGATTACTATTATTGGGATTTTCCAGGTTTTGATTTTTCTACAGAAGTCAATCCCATTTATGAATATAATTTTGCAGAAGAAGTTTTTCATGAATTTGTATTATATGCCTACAATGGATGCAGAGAAGATACGGCAACTTTACCTTATTTGATAGAATATGAAAAAGGACTTTATGTTCCTAATGCTATTGCACCAAACGAAATTGAATATGGACTAAAAAAGTTTAACGCTGTTGCAACTGGACTTCTTGAGTATCATATAATGGTTTTTGACACTTATGGTAATATTGTCTGGGAAAGTAATCTAATAAATGATAAGGGCGAACCAATTGGAGGTTGGGATGGAACACTAAATGGGATGTATCTACCTCAAGATGTATATGTATGGACTATAATCGCCAAATTTAAGGACGGAAGTATATGGCCATATGAAAATAATATAAAGAGAACAGGGACAGTTACTATAATTAGATGAGAAACATCACATACATATTAGTTTTTTTAGGATCAAGTTTATTTTCTCAGGAACCAGTATTCTCTGATTTTTATAATAATCCCATTTATTTAAATCCTGCCCTTGCAGGTCAATATCAAATAAGGGCATCTTTTAATGCCAATAACCAGTGGTATAATATTCCAGGTCAGTTAAATACACAAACATTTTCCCTAGATGGTACAATTTCTCCAAAAAAATGGAATGATAGACCCAGACCTGCTGAGTTGGTCTATGGATTATATGCATTAAATAATCAAGAAGGTGAGCTTGGAATGAAATTTAATGATATTTCAGGCTTGTTTGGTGCAAAGGTTCGATTGCAAGAAAAACACGTTTTAAGCTTTCCAATACAATTTGTGCTTGCATCAAGAAAAATTGATTTAACAAACGCTGTTTTTATGCAGAACCTAGATCCAGTTTTAGGAAATATTTATACTACAAATTTTATCCAAACACCACTCAATAGAAATCATATAAATTTCCATTCAGGATTAAATTATAGCTACACAAACAGATTAAAATCTTACGATTCAAAATTAGATATTGGTATATCTCTTCATAATTTACTTGGTACTGAGAGAGAAGGGTTTTTATCTCAGAATTCAGTAAATAGGTTAAAAACAACAATCTATTTTTCTTTTTTGAAAAAAGGTGTCTTTAACTCTAATATGAGGTTCTCAGGGTTTTACCAAAGTCAAATTAATCAAAAGACTCTTCAAATTGCATCACATTTCACTCCAACCATTAATGGTCTAGGAAACACTTATATAGGAACAGGACTGTTTTTTAGGCAGCAATTTCTTAGTTCTACAATAGCTGGAGATCCCTTCAAAACCTTTGAAACTATATATTTTCCAGTTTATTTTTTAATTCCTAATAAAGCATTCATTATTAAAACTTCATTTAATTACGGATTTCCCATCTCTGAGATATCTAGTGGTAGACCAGGTGGAATAGGTGAAATTACCCTACAAATTATTAATAATTCAGATAATTATTGGGATATATGTCCGGGAGATAAACAAGTGAGGTATGAGTTAAATAAAAAACAGAAAAGGAACAGAGGTAAATTAGAAAAGCGAAGAACTAAAATGGTTAAATAATTTAAATCATATTCTTACATGGAAAATACTCAGAAATCTTGTGGATAAATTTTTTTATAAAAACTGTATTATTGTTTTGAAATCGCTGAAAGTAGTCAATAGTTCCACTAACAATACTAGGTTTATGATATTAATTTTTCAACAACATCATTAATTTACAGTAATTATTTAATTAGTTTTTAAAATATAATATGAAATTTCTTCAGTTTATAATCCTTTCTTCACTATCACTTTCTACATTTTCACAGGCAGTTTTCACTAAAGACGGAGTAGAATTAGGAGATCGATCTAATTTTATTAATTCGTGTATTGGCGGTTTTGATAAAGACGACATTGATCTAAATGGAATTACGGTAAATAAGTACAAATACTGTTCATGTGTCTGCGATAATTTAATTCCTGAGGTTACAAGTGATGAAATATTAATGGCTATGAAAACCAATGATTTGAGCTCATTATTTCTGCAGGACCAAAACTTGAAAATCATTATGAAATGTGTTGATGGAAATATGAAGATTGAAGATGATTTTGTTTTTAAAGAAAATGAATATTCAGAGAGAAGTAAAAAGTTAGCGATTCAAAATTGTGTTAATGAAGTGCTTAATAATTCATCTGACTATTCGTGGACTGAAGCCCAGGCAGATGAATACTGCGAATGTGCTATTGAAAAGATGTATGATGCAGGAATGACGTTTAAAGATGCCAAAGAGGCAACTGAAGAAGACAGTAGAGCTTTTAATGAAATAGTAATTCCGTGTATGAATGAAATTTTAAACAATACCATTGAAAATGATGTTAATGAATATTATAATACATATAACAAAACAGATATTATAGGAAATGCATTCTCAACTGAAATTGTATTAATTGATTACCTAGGATTAGGTTTTAAAATTAAAATTGAAATAGATGGCATTACCAAATATTTTCTATTTGATACCGGTGCAGCGGATCTGATAATAGATAGGGATTTTGAAAGAGACCTACTTATTAATGGTTCTATTAATAAGGACAGCTATTTAGGAAAAAATATCTATGTAATGGCTAATAACGAAGAAGTTGAGGCTGATATGCTTAAAGTCAATAGACTTAAACTAGGAGATTACATGGTAAATAACGTAATTGTTGCAGTTATTGACGAAGGTGGAATGTTA
>CACAYQ010000077.1 GCA_902536695.1 uncultured Bacteroidota bacterium
TTTGGCTGAAAATGCAAAAAGAGAAGGGGTAATTTCTTTAGAAAGCGGTTTACAATATGAAATATTAAACGAAGGTAATGGTCAAATTCCAACTATTGAAGATAACATTACAGCACATTATCATGGAACATTGATTGATGGAACTGTATTTGATAGTTCAGTTGATAGAGGTGAGCCAGCATCTTTTCCTGTAAATGGAGTAATTGCAGGCTGGACTGAAGCACTTCAGATTATGCCAGTTGGATCCAAATGGAAATTATATGTTCCTTTTGAGCTTGCGTATGGTGAAAGAGGTGCTGGACAACTAATTGGCCCCTATTCCACGTTAATATTTGAAGTTGAATTACTTAGTATTGACTAACTAAGTAAAGTTTTCTAAATATCTTTTTTTAATATTGTTTGGGTTGGGAAAGCAAATTCCAATCCTTCTTTATTAAATCTCCTTAGTATTTCTTTATTAACCAGCGTTTGAGTATCCAGCCAATGTGAATCAGGTTTTACGTAGTATATAAAGAGTATATTAAGTGAAAAATCACCGAATCCGTTAAATCCAGCAGCATAATCATCAGTTATGGCTTCTTGATTTTTTACAATATCTTCAAGGATATCAATAGCTTTCTGCATTTGGACCTCATCTGTATCATATGTTAAACCCAAGTTGAGTTTAACTTTTAAAGTGGGTTGAGAGGTTACATTAGTCACACTGTTATCTGTAAATCTAGAATTAGGAATAGTAACTATTCTACCCTCCAATGTTCTTAGTCGGGTACTTCTTAAACCTACTTCTTCAACAATTCCGTCAAAGCCATCAACCTGAATTCGATCTTTTATTCTAAATGGCTTATCTAAAAAGATCATTATCCCTGCAAAAATATTTTTTACAGAATCTTGAGCAGCAAGTGCTAATGCCAAACCTCCAATTCCAAGACCTGCAATCATAGCTGTAATATCAAAACCAATATTGTCTAAGCCTATTATGATTCCTAAAATCCATATTATTGATCTTACCCCTTTTTGTATCACCGGAATAAGCTGATTATCAAAACTACTATCAGATTTTTCCGAAATAGGCATAATTATTTCTGTAATTAAAGCGTCAACTATTCTAGAAAGTATAGCTGTAACGTCAATTACTAATAGAAAATAAGCTACATTTTCTAAGACTAATTCTACTTCTTCTTTAAATACCAGATAATGAATTGAAATCCAATACCCTAGAATAAGTACTAAATAAGTAAGTGGTTTTTCAAGTTTATCAATTAAAACATCATCCAGATTAGTCTTTGTTTTAGATGTTAAACGCCTTATCACGTTCGAGAAAATCCAATACAGCATTTTAACCACTACAAAGGATAAAATGAGTATGCCAACAGCTATAGCCCAGTTTAAAATTGAATTCCCATAAAATTCTTGATGTAAAACTTCCATAAGTTGTAAAATATAGATGGCAAATCTATTTAATAATTAATTAGCAAAGAAATTAATAATTTAAAAGTGACTCTAATGCAGTTTTTATTTTATCTGAATTAGGTAAATACGCTTTTTCTAAATTTTCGTTTAGAGGAATAGCAGGGGTGTTTACAGATCCTAGAATTCTAATGGGAGCATCAAGGTATTCAAAACACGTTTCTTGAATTCTTCCAGCAAGACCTAACGTAAATGATGCGGATGAAGGCTCTTCCGTCACCAATAGCACTTTACCGTGCTTTTTAGTTGTTTCGTATATGAGATTTTCATCCAATGGAAAAAGAGTTCTCAAATCTATAATTTCAATTTTTCCTGTGAAATTTGAAGCCGCTTCCAAAGACCAATAAACACCTCTTCCATAAGTGATTATAACTACAGAACCTCCCTTTTCAATTTCTATTTCGTCAGCAGATAGGACTACTCTTCCCTTCCCAAATGGAATCACATAATCGTCAGAAGGCTCAATTGTTTTTGCACTTTCAGTACCTGGAATTTTTGACCAATATAAGCCTTTATGTTCAAGCATAATGACTGGATTAGGGTCGTGATAAGCTGCTTTCATGAGTCCCTTCAAATCTGCACCAGTGGATGGATAAGCTATTTTTATACCCTGAATATTAGTTACAACAGATTCTACACTTGATGAATGATAAGGACCACCAGAACCATAAGCTCCAATAGGAACTCTTAAAATCATACTTACAGGCCATTTACCTTGTGTTAAATAATTAGATCTGCTTACTTCTGTGAACAATTGATTTAAACCAGGCCAAATATAATCTGCAAACTGAACTTCAACAATGGGTTTTAATCCAACAGCAGACATTCCAACCGTACTTCCCACAATAAATGCTTCTTGTATTGGCGTATTAAACACACGATCATCACCAAATTGTTGGGCTAACGTAGCTGCTTCTCTAAATACACCTCCCAATCGACCACCAACGTCTTGACCATATAATAAGCACCTATCGTCACTTTCCATTAATTCTCTTATTGCAAATAATGCTGAATCCACCATCACGGTAGGTTCTTTTCCATCCGGTGATCGTTCCCCTTTTTCTTCCAACACTTCTGTTGGTGCAAATATATGTTCAGTTAAACTATCTTCTGAAGGGTCATCTTCTTCAACTGCCTCTTCATAGTCTTGTTTCACTTTATTTGAAGCAATTTTTTCAATATGAACTAATTGAGATTTCTCAATACCATTCTCTATTAACTGTGATTTCAAAATAGGTAAAGGATCTCTTTTTTGATGCTCATCTAAATCGTCTCGGTACCATTCCATTCTCACTCCCGAAGTATGATGATTTAATAATGGAACTTCCCCTCTTATAAGTACTGGTCCTTTTCTATCTCTAACCCATTCTATAGCCTCTTTAATGCTAGTATATGATTCAATATAATCAGATCCATCAAGTGAAATACTTTTAAGATTGTTAAACCCTTTGGCAAAATGAGTCATATCTTGGGCTCTAATTTCCTTTGCATTAGCTGAAATATCCCATTCATTATCCTGTACAAAAAATATGATAGGTAATTTTTTTAAGGTTGCCATTTGAATGGCTTCCGAAACTTCTCCCTCTGTACATGAGGCATCGCCAAGAGAACAAACTACAAGTGGTTTTTCATTTTTATTTACCTCTATTCCTATTTTTTCTTTGTAATCTAATCCCATAGCTGCTCCAGTGGCAGGTATGGCTTGCATTCCAGTTGCAGACGACTGATGAGGAATCTTTGGAAAGTCAACGTGTTTAAAACTAGGATGAGCATAGTAGGTTCTACCACCTGAGAAAGGGTCATTTTTTTTGGCTAATAGCTGCAGCATTAATTGTTTTGGAGAAAAACCCATGGCTAACAACAAAGCATCATCCCGATAATATGGAAATACATAATCATAACTTTTAAGCTGCTGCCCAAGTGCAATTTGAAAAGCTTCGTGTCCCTTTGATGTGGCATGGACATACTTGGCTGTTATGGATTTGTTTTTTTCAAACAAAGTACTCATTGACCTAGCCGAACAAATAAATTGATATGCCTCTAGTAAGATTTGTTTTTTCAATATTAAGATCTATAAGTTCAAATATACAAATAATACTAATTTTTACGTGTCATGTTAAATAAACTATTATATATTATTTAAAATCATTTTTTCAAAATTTAATATTGAATATTATTATTTATTTAATATTTAATTTTAATGAGATTTTTAACGGAAATGTAATTCCATTACTCACCTTATCATGGGATAATATCCAAATAAAATATTAGTTTTGTACACCTAAATTTTAATACATGGAAAGGTTAAGTACTCACGTTAAAAGATTCATTATTCCTTACATTATTGTTCTTGCTGGATTAATTCTTTTATATACCGCTCTTTTTAGTGGAACTGGAAATATATCTCAGTCTAATGACTTTTTATTTGGAGCGCTATCTGTATTATTGTTAGGTGTAGTCATCATTCTTATTCTTCGCAACGTAATCGAAAAAAGCTATTTCAAATTCATTATTCCCGTAATGATTGTTTACTGCTTATTTTTAAGTTATAAAACATACAATTCTATAGCAACTACTATAGACCAGATAGAACTTAAAAAAGAGATTAATGCTCACGTAAAGCAAGGATTAAGAGATATAGAGGTAACACAAATTGAATACAAGAAAAAATACGGATGGTATGCCAATGAATTTTCTGAATTAAAACGATTCTTATCTGAGGATAGTGTTTATTCAGTAAGTACAATTGGCACAGTTCCAGACTACAAAATAACCCTAGAACACCAAGAAATACTTGGTTATGACCCAATAAGAGACTACATTGAAATTGAATCCTATGACGAAAAAGAAGCTCTTTTATGTGGTTTACTCAAAAAAGACACTTCTTGGCAAAATGTAAGAGAAAAACTTTTCCCAACAGTTTCAGATTCCAGTAAAGCAAGGCTTTACGATTTTGTAGTAGATCATTTAAATAAAGTAAATCTGACACAAAACGGGAGCAAAAAGTTATTTGTAATGGATTCCGACATATTGGAAACAAGCGATGAAACTACATTTGAATGTTTATTATATAAAACTGGTACAAATTTTCATTTTGTAACAGCTAATATTATTGACTTTAACGAAAACGATACCGCTTACTATAATTTGGAAATTGATGGTCTTATTGTTAAAGACTCTATCCCACAACTACCAAGTTTACAAATAGGTGACATTCTTGAGTCAGCTAACAATACACAAATTAAATCTCCAAGTGAAGTTTACAACATAATAAAGGAAACAAGAAAAGACACCATAATCTTTAACGTGATTAGAAATAATCAACCACAAGTTATTCAACTTACTCAAAAGGACATTATCCCAAAACCATCTAGAATAAATTGGTCAGATCTAGAAGATATGTTGAATTATAATTTACTTCCACCATACTATAATCCAATAGGTTTTGAAAAAATGTACATTGGTAAAGATATGGTTATTAAAGAAGATGAATTTTCTTCTCCCTCGCTAGATCTTGTGAAATTTAAAACCCTTTTAGAAAATAGAGGTTTTGATACTACTTCATTATCATTTGAATTTAACAGAAACGAAACATTCTCGTTTTCTGATCTAGCTATTAGTGAAAAAGCCATTTACTTATATACCAAAATAGGAACTCCTGTTTTTCAAGCTCAAGACCCTTCTCCATATGATCCTTTGCTTGAACGAGATACATTAATCACAGGGTCTATGTCAGAAGTAAAGACCAGCGGTAATTGGAAATAATTCTGCTTTGAATAACTTTAATGATATACTCTTTCTTTTCGATGATAGTATATATTATTTAGAAAACGAAAATTCATTAAAATCAAACGCTATTAAAAAGGAAAATAGCTACAATATACACGTAGACACTAGTAGCTTCACGTTAATTCCAGAGCAGATATTTAAAAACATTAACCCATCAGAAATTCATACATTTCTAGGAAGAGATGAAAACGAATATTCATTTTTAGAGTATTTCCTTCCTAAGGAAAATGCTTATCTTATTTGGGCTATTCATAAAAATCAACTTCAGAATTTAGAAAGTCATTATCCAGCATCTAATTTGTTGCATTTCT
>CACAYQ010000078.1 GCA_902536695.1 uncultured Bacteroidota bacterium
TATACTTCATTATTACTTTTTAATTCTGCATTAAAGGTGTAATTGCCAGGAGATAAATGATGTAATGCTAGTTGGTAAATATCTTCATTTCTATTCATCTTTTTCTTAAATTCTTTTCCACTAGAATCTCGATAACTGAAGAATAAATCATTATTGTTGCTAAGCTCAAAATTATTATTGTAGAACTCAGAAGAAATTATTAGAGGTTCATCTTCCAAAACTAGTTTAGGCACATTTAATTTTAACCTTTTTTTAGGATCGATTTTTTTTAAGTATTGGAAGATTTTTTGTAAAAATAAATCAACTTCGTTGGTGCTAAATCCGTTTTGCTGCTGTGTCATATTCCATTTCCAAATTCCCTCACCTAGAAATACACCATGATTTGTCTCGTTCGATTTATAAAAGAAAATTATCGGATACGGTAGTTCAACACCATTTATCTTTTGTTTTAACAATGAAAACGCATTTTTCTTTAATAAATAACTAGCTGAAAAAGGTACACTTACAGAAGGAAGTGATGAAAATATGCTAAACCAACTTTTATTCAACTTAAAAGCATCAAAATCATCAGAAAGATAAATATCTACAATATTTGTTCCTTTAAAATCAGTTTCTCTTTTCACTCCAATTTTTGGTAAATAAATCTGTTTTTTGTCCAGATTATTTCCTGTGAATGTAAAAGAAGGAGTACCTAATTTCTCACATTGACTCAGGATTTTTAGCATTTTGGGTGAATCAAAAGGCTTGAAAAAACAAATTAAATTATAGTCATCGATACTTTCATTGAAGTCTTTTATTAACACAGATTTTATTCTAGTTCCTTGAATTTTGATTATCGCATTTTTAAGAGCTGATATATCGGGGTGTGGACATGAACTTATAATCAAAATATTTTGATTATAATCTAATACTTCAAGCAAAACAGTTGATCTATTATTGATGAAATTGACTTCATCTTTAATACCCTCTATTTGTACATCCAATTCATGAGTTCCGCTTTTACTGGCCAAAAAAGTGTAGTAAAACCTATTTAATCCATCTTTTAATGAAATTGATTTTCTTTCAATGATTTCATTATTATCGCTTATTATTAATGCTAGATTTGAGACATCTACATTTGATTTAACTACTACTTCCAGTGGGAAATTATTATTTAGAACAGCATATTTATTAGTTCTTACTTTCTGAATCGAAACATCTGGATTAGTATTTGTATCACCAAGTAGTAGCGTATGAATTTTAACATTTGTATTTTCTAATGTTGCATTGACTTTACCCGCATTAATAATACCATCTGAAGCCACAATTAAATCGGTAAGATTAGATGTATTGAATTGATTTTCAACCTGGGTAAATAGTTGACCTAAATTTGATTGGTTGTGGTCAAAAACAAAAGAATCGGACTCAACACTTTGGTTTCCAAAAATCAATGATCTAGTTTCGTAGGAGTCACTTAATTTTGAAAGAAAAATTTTAATAGAATCAGTGTAATTTTTTTTGTCAAAATAGTCAGTTTTATTAGCCATTATGCTTTCTGACACATCCTGCGCAAAAACTAAAATGGGCTTTTCTGTTTTAATTTCTGACTTTTGAAATTTTGGTCTCATTAAGAACAATGAAATCAATATCAAAAATAAAAATCTAATTGCAAAAAGTAAACGGTTTGATTTTAAATTATTATCGTGTTTCTTGTTGTAAAAATAAAGAAGCCAACTCAGTAAAAAACTAAGTGCAGTAAATAGAATAAAGTAATAAATTGACAATTCAAAATGAAGTCCCCTCACTCTTAACTACTTAAGTTAGCATGCCACCGCACACACTTATAACTTGTCCTGAAACATATGAACCCATATCTGAAGCTAAAAACAAGCAACAATTTGCTACATCCTCTGGTTTTCCAGCTCTCTTTAATGGAATATTTTGTATCCAAGTATTTACCACATCTTCCCCAAGTGAACCTGTCATTTCAGTTTCAATAAAACCAGGAGCTATGGCATTACATCGAATGTTTCTTGAACCCAATTCCTGTGCAATTGATTTAGTAAAACCAATGATACCTGACTTAGATGCAGAATAATTTGACTGACCAGCATTTCCTTGTACCCCAACAATAGAACTCATATTGATAATGGAACCACTTTTTTGCTTTAAGAAGTTTCTTAGGGAAGCTTTGGTTAAGTTGAATACAGATTTTAGATTGATATCAATTACATCATCCCAATTCTCTTCACTCATTCTCATTAACAATCCATCTTTTGTAATACCGGCATTATTAATTAGCACGTCTAATTGTCCAAAATCTGTAAGAATTTGATCGATAAGATCTTGAGCTTCATTAAATTTACCTGCGTTTGACTTGTACCCTTTTGCATTAACTCCCATTTCTTTAAGCTCTTTACATAATGTCAACGCTTTTTCTTCACTTGAGACATAGGTAAATGCTACGGATGATCCTTGTTCAGCAAACTTTCTGGCTATGCCTTTTCCAATGCCTCTAGTTGCACCAGTGATAAGGGTAACTTGATTTTCTAATAACTTCATTTTATATTGTAATTGCGGACAAATATATGTAATAAATGATCATAAATTTATTTTAAAAGTCACGTAAACATTATATTTTGAATTTAATTTAATTTAGTTATATTGATAGGAGATTTTATTGATGAATTGATCAATAATTATAAATTTGCAGACCTAAATTTTAGTCCTAATGTCTACTTCCATATCAAATACCGAGATTAAAATAAATCAGCAAGCTTTTATAGATGAATTATTGAATGACTATAAATTGATGTGTTTAAGTAGAGAAGCATCTTTACTTGGCAGAAAAGAAGTTCTTACTGGTAAAGCGAAATTTGGAATATTTGGTGATGGGAAAGAACTCCCACAAATAGTAATGGCTAAATTCTTTCGAAACGGTGACATCAGATCGGGCTATTACAGAGACCAAACTTTTATGCTGGCAATTGGAAAATTGACCGTTAAACAATTCTTCGCAGGACTCTATGCCCATACTAATATTGAAAAAGAACCCACCTCCGCTGGAAGACAAATGGGAGGGCATTTTTCTACAAAATTCATTAATGAAGACGGAAAGTGGTTGGACTTAGCAAATCAAAAAAACTCAACATCTGACATCTCTCCTACTGCAGCCCAAATGCCACGTCTGGTCGGTCTTGGGTTAGCATCAAAGATGTATCGTAACAACAAAGAATTAAGTCACCTAACTAACTTTTCAAACAACGGAAACGAAATTGCATTTGGGACTATTGGGGATGCCAGTACATCAGAAGGAATCTTCTGGGAATCCATCAATGCTGCTTGTGTTTTAGAAATTCCTGTTGTTATGTCAGTATGGGATGATGGGTATGGAATCTCTGTTCCAAAAAAATATCAGACTACAAAGGAAAGTATATCTAAAGCATTAGCCGGTTTTGAAATGGAAGAGGATTCGAATGGCCTCAAAATATTTAGATGTAAAGGCTGGAATTATCAAGAATTATACTCCACCTACAAAGAAGCTACTGAATTTACTAGAGTAAATCACAAACCATCTCTTGTACATGTCGAAGAAATCACTCAACCTCAAGGGCACTCCACTTCGGGTTCTCATGAAAGATATAAATCAAAAGAACGCCTAGAGTGGGCTAAAGAATTTGATTGTATTCAAAAATTCAAAGAATGGTTGTTAAGTGATGACAACGGCTTAGGATAACCAATAACAACAGAAGATGTTTTAAACCAGATCCAAAAAGATGCCAAAGCAGAAGTTAAAAAGATTTCTAAAGATGCATGGAATGAATTTATTGATGAAATAGACCAAGAAAAAAAGCAAATAATAACCCAACTTGATATGCTTTCTACAGAAAGTAATCAAAGAGAAAGTTTAGCAACTATAATCAATGGTATAAAGAAATTAAAAGAGCCTCTAAGAAAAGAGATTTATCAACCTTTTTATAAAGCACTCCGAATAACTAGATCTGAAAATACAAACGCTAGAAATAGTGTCATGAATTGGTTTAAAAGTCAAAAAGAATTTTTAGCAGAGAAATATAACTCAAACGTATACAATGAATTTGGATCTTCTAGCCTTAATGTGGGAAAAGTTGCACCTACATTTGAATCTGATCAAAAGATTGATGGAAGATTAATTCTAAGAAATAATTTCAGAACATTATTTCAACGCCACCCAGAAATTTTAACATTTGGTGAGGACACAGGAAAGATTGGTGGAGTTAACCAAGCCATGGAAGGAATGCAAGAAGAATTTGGTGAAATAAGGGTTTTTGATACTGGAATTAGAGAAGCATCTATTATTGGGCAGGGAATTGGATTAGCCTTAAGAGGTCTGAGACCCATAGCTGAAATACAATATCTGGACTACTTATTATATGCTATTCAAATAATGAGTGACGACATCTCCACCCTAGCTTACAGAACAAAAGGTACTCAAAAATGTCCATTAATCATCCGAACAAGAGGGCACAGACTAGAAGGTGTTTGGCATGCTGGTTCGCCAATGGGTGGTATTATAAATTTAGTTAGGGGAATGATTGTCTGTGTTCCTAGAAACATGCTAAAAGCAGCAGGTTTTTACAATACACTACTTAAATCTGATGATCCTGCCCTTGTGATTGAATGTTTGAATGGGTATCGAATCAAAGAAAATGAGCCTTCAAATTATGGTGATTTCACAACCCCAATTGGTGTGCCTGAAGTTGTAAAAACAGGAAATGACGTTACTGTTGTGAGTTATGGTTCTACATTTAACTTATGTGAACAGGCATCTGAAATTCTAGACGAGATGAATGTATCTTGCGAATTAATCGATGTACAAACATTACTTCCGTTCGATATTAATCATATGATTGTAAATTCACTGAAAAAAACCAATAGAATTATATTTATCGATGAAGATGTTCCTGGAGGAGCAACTTCTTTTATGCTCAATGAAGTAATTAATAAACAAAAAGGATATTATCATCTGGATTCTCAACCTTTGACATTAACTGCTAAAGAACACAGACCTGCATATGGGTCAGATGGAGACTATTTTTCAAAACCTAATGTAGATGAGATTGTTGATGCCATCTACAACATGATGAAAGAAAGCAATCCAACAAAATATCCAAATTAATAGATTTAGGTAAACTCCTCTTTATTTCCACTGATTTTATCCATATTAAACCAGAACTAGATAAATTAGTTGATGAGTTTAACCATCCTTATTTTTTGAAAAGCGACCCTTTAGGACTGCTTAGATCTTTCAAGAATCAAAAGGATTTAGAGATAATGGGCCTTTTTCTAGCAACAATAGCATGGGGTAATAGGAAAAGCATTATTCAAAGTGGAAAGAAATTAATAGACATATTTGAAAATGAACCTTATTATTTTGTTAAATCTTATGATTCATCTTTAACAAACAAGTTAACTGATTTTAAACACAGAACGTTTAATGGCTTTGATCTTCATTTTTTTATAGAACGGTTAAGAGATATATATAAAAAATATGATTCGTTAGAA
>CACAYQ010000079.1 GCA_902536695.1 uncultured Bacteroidota bacterium
TGATTAAAAAGAATAGTTCCAAATAAAATTGTAAAAAGAGGTGTAATTGAATTCAAAATTCCGTTTAATGAACTATCTATAAAGGTTTGAGCTTTAATAAATAAAAAATAGGGTATAGCACTCCCAATAAGACCAGTAAAAGATATTATGAGAAAATCTTTTTTGCTCAATGAAGTAAATTTCTTAATACAAAAAGGGATGAAAACAATAAAAACAACGAGAATTCTGTAGAGTGTTATTTCAAAAGCAGTATAGCTTCTGAGTCCTTTTTTCATTAGTATAAATGAGCTACCCCAAATTATGGCTAGAATCACAAGTATTAAAACTTGATTTATCCTCTTAGAAAGATCAATCACGTAATAATTAAATGGTTTCGAAAAGTAAAGAAGACGATTTTCTTACTTTTTTTTGTTCCTGAGTTAGATCTGAATCTGACCTATATCCAACAGCAGCAATAACAGCTGCATTCATGTGCCTGTTATTTAGATCTAAAATTGCATTATAATCATCGGCCTTAAAACCTTCAATTGGACATGAATCTATTTGTAGGGTAGCGCATGCTGTCATCAAATGTGCCAAGGCTATATAGACTTGATTTGTAGTCCAAATACTTGTTTCTTTAGGCTCTTTTTGAAGTAAATTATTTTTTAGGAATGAGCCATATCCCTGCAGCTCATTGACTGGATGTTTGTTGACTTTAGATTTCGTGTTAATAAAAAGATCAATATCTCTTTCCAACACTTTTGTGTAATTACAAAAAACGAACAGATGAGAACAATCTATGATTTGATTTTGATTGTAAGAAGAACCCACTAATTTCTCTTTTAACTCTTGATCTTCAATAATGATTACCTTAAATAGTTGTAATCCGTACGATGATGGAGCTAGCCTGACAGCTTCTTTTATAAGCTCAAGGTCAGATGGTGCAACTTTCTTTTTTGAATTAAATTTCTTAGTTGCGTACCTCCAATTATAGTAATTTACAATATCCACGATATCAAATAAAAACAAATTTACTTTGATCTCAATTATTGTTTATTCTTTATGCCTTTTACTAAAACTAACTCGATGATTTCTTGAGCTTCGATTGCTTTCGTAATTCTGAATGCACTTTTTGTATACTGATTTATCAGCGTGATCATTTTTTGGTACATATCTTCCTCTAACTCATAAATATGAACACAATCTAACAGATCCTTAATTAATTCGTCTTGAATTTGCTGAATATTCTCTTTTAATGTTTCTAATTCTTCAGATGGATTTTTCATTTTTTAAGATAAAGTGTGGTGTCATTAAAACCTTTATTTTTTATAAAAGTTTTCCATTTCTTTTCGCTTTTAGAAAGTAAATAATAGGGGTTCAAATGATTGATGAGGTGAACATTAGAAATAATAGAGTCACTAAAAATGGAAGGATCACTTTCTATTAGAACTAGAGTATCCTGATGTAAACTTAACTTGATTACCGTGTGAAGTGTGTCTGTAGTTTTATTAAACAAAAAGACTTGGTCTTCAAAGACCATGAAGGAGGATAAAGAATCATTTGAATAAATAGGGTACTGTTGACTTAAGAGTGCATAAATGGTGTCATTAATAGATTTAAAGGGTAGACCTTTATTGGATTTTATGCCGTATATACTGTCTTCCTTGATGTATGTTTGAAGCACCTTCATTTCCTCTTTTGGAATAGGAAAAACTACATTGTGAGATATGAAAATACCGTTAGAGTCTAACTTCAAATTAATTAATGAATCATGGAGCTTGAAAAAATCCCCATAAAATTTTGACGGAAGAACCTTTTGAGTTGTAAAATCATTACTTTCAGGATATTCAAAATAGATTGAATTAATATTTTTTTGAGCGTAAATAGAACACGTCCAGTAAATGATAAATTTGAATAAAAAGATATACTTCATCTTTTGCTAGTATAATGAATAGCAAATTAGAAAAATAATAATTGTGGATTGTTATGTTTTTAGAAAATAACATTTGGGAATATAAAAAGGTAGACCAGCAATCCGTAGTTGAATTAAAAAGCAAATTAAATATTCAAGAAGAACTTGCTCAAATGTTAGTAAATAGGGGCGTTCAGACTTTTAGCCAAGCAGAACAGTTTTTTAGACCATCTGAAAAAGATTTTTTAAACCCTTTTAACATGTTGGGAATGTATAAAGCAGTTGAGAGAATTAAGGAAGCTATCGCGAATAAAGAAAACATATTGATTTATGGAGATTATGATGTGGACGGGACTTGTTCTGTAGCCATGATGAAACACTTTCTAGAAACACTTTCAACTCATGTATTTACTTACCAGCCTCATCGCGAAAAGGAAGGTTACGGTTTGTCAATGACAGCCGTTGATTGGTTGTTAAAAGAGGAAATAAGTTTAGTAATTACGCTGGATTGTGGAATTAAGGACATAAATGCAGCTAAAAAGTTAAAACAAAAAAACATTGATTTAATAATATGTGATCACCATAATCCTGCAGAAATACTTCCTGACGCTCTTGTGATTTTAAATCCAAAACAAGTTGATTGTAACTATAATTTTAAGGAATTATGTGGTTGCGGAATAGGTCTTAAACTAATACAGGGCTATTTAAATCATTATAAAGCAACGTATGACATAAGTTACGCATATCAACTAGCTGCCATTGCAACTACAGCTGATGTAGTCCCATTAATTGGTGAAAATAGACTTATTGTTTACTTAGGGCTCCTTTCTATAAATACTAACCCCATTTCCTCTGTTAAAAAAATTTGGAATACGTATCCCAGCTTAATTTCATTTAATTCGGCCGATTTGGTCTTTAAGATAGCTCCAAGAATAAATGCTGCAGGTAGATTAGCACATGCTAAAATTGCTGTAGAATTTTTACTTTCTGTGGATGGTGACGAGAAATCAGTTTTCAGCGATATCGAGTCCCTAAACAACGAGCGTAAATCTTTAGATGAAGGTATAACAAATGAGGCCCTTTTTCAACTTTCTAAAACACCTGCAACTAGATTTACCAATGTAGTGTATTCTCCAGATTGGCATAAAGGAGTTATTGGCATTGTGGCTTCACGTATAATTGAAGAATTCTATAAACCAACCATTGTATTTTCGGGGGATGGAGATTTAATAACAGGTTCTGCTAGATCTGTAAAAGAATTTGACATTTATGAAATTTTAAATCAATTAAATCACTACTTCACTAGATTTGGAGGTCACAAATATGCTGCAGGATTAACAATGAAACGGGAAATTCTTGACGATTTCTCTAAAGATTTTGAAAAACTTGTTGCTGACAACATGAGCAAAGAAGTTAGACAAAAAAAAATATCGATTGATGTAGACTTAACGCTGGAAAAATTATTTCAAAATTTGAATAAAAATGGCGTCCCAAAATTGATGAGAATCATAAAACAAATGGAGCCTTTTGGGCCCTCCAATCCAAGACCTGTTTTTTGTTTTAAGAAACTTTACTTTAAAACACCACCTAGAATAGTCGGAAGAAAACATATAAAGTTTTTATTTACAGACTTTCAACAAGCAAAACATATTGGAGGGATTTGGTTTAATTCTGCCGAAAAGTTGCAAAAAATTAATCAGTTGAATAAAGCTGATGTAGTAGGTTCAGTTGTAGAGAATTATTACAATAATCAAATGAGTCTGCAGTTAAACATTAAGGATGTCAAACCAAGCTAAACATCTTTGCTGATATTTTCTTTTTTCATGCCTGACACGATGTGTAAATCCCTTTGAGGATATGGAATCTTTATGTTATTTTGTCTAAATGCTTGATCAATAGCGAACCTTATATCACTTTTGATATTTAAAATTTCCCAAGTTTTTCTTGCCCAGAAAAAAACTTTAAATTTAAGGGAGTAGTCTCCAAAATCTTCTAAAATAACAGCGATATTTCGTCGTTTTTCCACATGTGGGTGCTTCAATGCGCATTGATAAAGTATATCTTTTACCTTTTGAGTGTCTGAGCCATATGCTACCCCTACAGATACATGAAAACGAGTTACCTTCTCACTTATGCTCCAGTTAATAACGTTTTCTTTGGTCAGATTAGAATTAGGGACAATAATAATTTTACCATCCAATGTTTTTAGTTGAGAAGTACGAATAAAAATATGCTCTACTTTACAAATTTCTTCGCTAGGCATTTCAACTACATCTCCTACTTTTATACTTCCATCAAATAGTAATATAACTCCTGAAAAAACATCTCCTAATATAGATTGTAATCCAAAACCTATACCAACAAAAAGAGCAGCAGAACCGGCTATTAAAAATGTGATATTTATACCCAATCCTTGTATAGCGATTACAAAAGCAATGGTGTAAATAAAATATTTACTTAACTGAACAATGGTATACCTTCCTCCTTCATCAATCCAAGATTTTGTTTTTGCAATTCTTTGTAGAACAATTCTGATGATCGTAATTAGAATTCTAGAGATAATGACAATGAAAATCAAATAGAATAAGCTACCGATGGTGAGTTTAAAATTGGATGTTGATCCATCTTCACCTGATCCAAACCAACTGGATGGAATCAGCTCAAAGTTTTTAATAGTGTTTATCGAAAAAGCATCACTTAAAAGAGTTTCAAAAAAGACAAGCAAAATGCAACAAAGAATCAATAAAATTTGCTTGGCTAATTTTATAATATTTTTTTCTCTTCCAATTACGAGTAAATCTCTCTTTTTTAGAAATGAAATTAACCGCTTGTTAATCCATCTATTTGCTATTAGCCAGAATAATAACGTTATCCCCAATAAGCTTAGAAAAAGAAACCATTCAAAATTTAATTCTTGCATTTTTGTGTTATTGTGTAATTATTATTCCTAATTCACTGGCAAATATATTACGGACTTTTGTTAATTCTTGTATTTCTTCAAGAATTCCATTTTCAGAGGTTCTATCGTTAGTATTCTTTAATAGCTCCTGTTTTTCTAGAATAAGATTTTCAGTAACTCTTAATTTAAATATGAAAACAGATTCAATTGCTGCTTGCTTGAGCCTTTTTGGTTCGGTTCTAGTATGAATTTGGTGCTTATTAATCCAATTTTCGCTTAATACATTTTCTGAAGTGGTGAGATCTACAATTAAACTTGTTAGATCAGGTTGTTGTATAAAGTGTTGATCATTCACAAGCAGACCGTTTTCTAACCCGTCCACATATTCATTAAAAATAAGTTGAAATTTAGAATCGTTATAACTTAAATTATCTGTTAAAATTTCTTCAATGATAAATTGAGCTAGCGGATATTCTTCTTCTACTTTTTCTCCATTTTCATTTTGAATTTCAATGGGAATGGATTTAGCCCCATAGCTCACCATTAATCTAATTAAATCTTTTTCTTGAGTATCTAGTTTATGTTTTATCCCTTTTTCAAATCCTTTTTTGGTTGACGTATGAACTCTTGTTTCAAAATTTGTTTTTTCTGGGATGCCAGTACTATATGATTTTTGTTTTAATTTTTTTTGAACTTCCACAATCAGAAGTTGCTCATCCAT
>CACAYQ010000080.1 GCA_902536695.1 uncultured Bacteroidota bacterium
ATGTGTACATTGGTTTTGATGATAATATAGATTATACCCAAAATGTAGATAATGTTTACCTACAACCAGTCAGTGTAGTTGAAAATAGCGGTACATGGTATACCACTGGTTTTGGAAATGATGTTATCGCTGGGGTTTCAGTAGAATTATCTACGAATCTTTCTTTAGAGGATAATGCAATTGACAACATAAAAGCTTATCCAAACCCTGCAACCACGTTTATCAATGTTCCATTAAATGGAGTAGTTGGAAATGGAACATTAAACATATTAGATTTAACAGGGAAATTAGTAAGCACCATGAACATCAATGTGAACAACACATTAACAGTAGATGTTTCTGCACTTTCTAATGGAACTTACACGTTTAATTTAATGATTGAAGATGGTAAATCTTCTAGATTTAATGTTGTAATCAATAAATAATTTAATCTTTCAGCAAGATAAAAAAGGGGCATATGCCCCTTTTTTTGTTATCCTAAAATTCTTTTTCTTAGCGTTTTCTTTTCATTTGCTGAAGGAACTTTGAAACATATATGAAATCGTGAAGCTCTTTCACCTTCACATCTAAAATCTCATTCTTTGTTCCTGTCCACTTATTTTCACCTGAATCAATAAACATGATGTTTTCACCGATTTCTAGTACGGAGTTCATATCATGCGTAATCACAATAGTAGTCATGTTGTACTCATCTGTAATTTCCTTTATTAATTCATCAATGACTATCGCTGTTACTGGATCTAAACCAGAATTAGGTTCATCACAAAATAAATATTTTGGTTGCATAGCAATGGCTCTTGCAATGGCAACCCTTTTTTGCATTCCTCCACTTAATTCAGAAGGAAAGAGTTGATTTTTATTGATAATATTTACTCGATTTAGACAAAAATTTACTCTATCTGAAATTTCTTCTTTAGTCATCTTAGTAAACATATTCAGCGGAAATGCTACATTTTCTTCCACAGTTAAAGAATCAAATAATGCACTCGCCTGAAATAGCATACCTATTTCCTTTCTTATTTCTTTTCTTGCTTTTGGCTTAAGATCAGAAAGTCTTCTTTCGTCATAGAAAATTTCACCCTCGTCTGGCTCAAAAAGACCAACTATACATTTTGTGAGTACAGATTTTCCAGAACCACTTTTTCCAATGATTAAATTGGTTTTACCCGTCTCGAATACAAAAGAAACATCTTTTAATATTTGAACATCGGCAAAAGATTTTGAAATATGTTTGACCGTAATCAAATTAAAATTAATTGAGTTAAAATGTAATTTGCAATTAGAATGAAAATACTACTATACACTACAGCTTTAGTACTAGCTTTACCTACCTCCAAAGCTCCTCCCTTCAAAAAATATCCAAAAAAGCTGGAAATACTGGTGATAAGGAATGCAAATACAGAGGTTTTAATTAAAGCATAACGAACATATCCAAAATTATCTTCAGAAAAAGATCTAATACCTTCAATATATTGTTCAACAGGAATAATCTCAGTGGCATAACACACTATTCCACCCCCAAGAAATCCAAACACCATGCTATACATGATCACTACAGGAAAAATAAACAAGGAAGCCAATATTTTGGGGCCAATTAAATAACCTATTGAGTTGACCCCCATTACTTCAAGTGCATCAATTTGTTCTGTAACTCTCATGGTACCTAACTCAGAAGCAATATTTGAACCGACTTTTCCAGCTAAAATCAAGGAAATAATGGTAGGACAAAACTCCAATAACATGGACTGCTTTACTGTAAAACCTACAGTGTAGTCCGGAATCCATGCTGATTCTATTACACTAGCTGTTTGTATAACTAAAACTGCCCCCATAAAACCAGACATCAGAATGACTATAAATAATGATTTTAATCCTAGCTGTATAACTTCATCCACAAATCTCTTCCAGTATATGCTAAATTTTTCTGGTTTTAAAAAAATGCTGTAAAGCATAGTCATATATTTTCCAAACGCGGGAATCATAGATATAATCCAAAATAAACAATAATAATTGTCTTTACACATCTGTAATCATTAATTTTGAGCATATTTTAGTTAATGAACAATAAAATCATATATACTTTATCTGCTATAATTTTAATGTTTATCGCTTTACATTCTTGTAACATTAACCAAAAGAGGAAAAAGAAAAAATGTGATTGCCCAGGGTTCAGCCAATTAAATGCATTGTCCCCTTATTTTGAAATACCAAACTTAAATTATTTAAATGAGAAAAAAAGCCATCATAGTTAGTGGATATTTTAACCCCATTCACAAAGGACATTTAGAATATTTTCAAAATGCAAAAACACATGCTGATTATTTATTTGTGATTGTTAATTCTGATTATCAACGTGAATTAAAAGGAAGTAAGCCGTTTCAAGAAGAAGAAGAAAGAATGATAATTGTAAATAGTATTAAAGGAGTAGATAAAGCTGTTCTTTCTATTGATAAAGACAGAACAGTCTGCGAAACGATTAAAAAGATAGTAATGGACTTTGGGGATCAATATCAATTCGCATTTGCTAACGGTGGAGATCAAAATAACGATACGATTCCAGAAAAACCGATTTGTGAGCAACTTGGCGTAATACTAATTGATGGATTGGGTGATAAAATTCAATCTTCAAGTTGGCTATTAAATAAAAACTAAAAAATCAGTAATGATTTGTATTAAAGCTGATATTCCGGATGAAATTTGTAAAATTAATGATGAATTAAAAGCCATTTATCATAGTAGTGATATTGTTTGTATTTGGGTATTTAAATCCATGGAAGATAGAAATAAGTTTATGCAGGAAACCATTGGGATGGCAAAAAAAGAAAGAGAAAATTACTATAATTTGTTTTATTCTTCTACGTGACTTTTAAACTACCTCAGTACTACTTTTCTTTCTGCGTCTAATCTCAATAGAATAGCAATCATCAGAGTAAAAGCCAAAACAGCTGATCCTCCTTTACTAAAAAATGGCAATGGAATCCCAATTACAGGAGCTAAACCGATAACCATACCTATGTTAATCATGAAATGAAAAAATAAAATACTGGTAACGCAGTAGCCATAAATTCTAGTAAACCTACTTCTTTGTCGTTCAGCAATCATAATCATCCTGATAAGTATGGCTGCGTATAAAAGGATAAATACAAAGCAACCCATAAAGCCCCATTCTTCTGCCAAAACACAAAAGATGAAGTCTGTGTTTTGCTCAGGAACATGTTTAAACTTATCATTACTTAATGTCCCCCTAAGATATCCTTTGCCGAAAGTTTCTCCAGAACCAATTGCCGATAAGGCCTGGTAGATGTTATACCCATCACCTTTTCTGTCTTCTTTAATACCAAACATAATCTGGAATCTATTTCTGTGCCGTTCCTTGAACATGTTGTCATAGACAAAACTTACTGATAAAGTGATACAGATACCCACCACGCTAACTACAGCAAGGCGTACGAATTTTTCTCTCCTATATCTTGGTAAAACAAAATATCTAATAATAAAGAATGCCGCAGTAAAACCGAGAAGTAAAATGAAGCCAAAAAATAGATTTCCAGAAATTTCTATTCCAAAGATAGTTATGTATAATGCTGAAGCTTTGAAAAACACACCTGTAACTGCAATTAAAACTGCAAAAAGACCAATTAACAAAATATTACCAGAAAGTCCCTCTCGATATAAAACAAAAACAAAGCCAATGAATACCAGCATAGTCCCAGGATCGGGTTGAATCATTATTAGCAAAGCCGGAATCACCACCAGCGATGCAGCTATAATTCTATTTTTAATATTTTGTGTCCTCACATTTATTAGACTTAAATACCTAGCAAAAGCTAGACTACACCCTAGCTTTGCAAACTCTGAGGGTTGAATGGAAAATCCACCAAATTGAAACCAGGATTTTGCCCCTTTAATGGCTGGCATGAACATTACTATAATCAACAACACAATAACTACAGAGTATATGATATAGGAGCTGTTTTGAATAAAATTTCCCTCAATTAATAAAATTAAAGTTCCTAATAATACCGAAATTATTATCCAAATCATTTGCTTTCCATAACTATGAGACCAGAAGGAATTATCTTTTTCATAGCCTAAAAAACTACTAGAATAAATAGTGAAATAACCAAATGCTATTAAGCTAATACATAAAACCAACAGGTATTTATCAATATTCTTCCATATGGATAAGTTTCTATATATCAAAACGTGAAATCTGTATTAGGGTGAAGTATTGTGGCTTCTTTAATATTATTCATTTTTTTAACACCATTTTTACTTAGATATCCTTTTAAATAGTATTCCATCATTACACTTGAAATTGGAGCAGCCCACTTGCTACCCCAGGTACCGTATTCCACGTATACTGAAATCGCAATTTTAGGATCTGCTTTTGGTGCAAAAGCAATAAAAACAGAGTGATCATTAAATGTTTTATTTTCCACTGTTCCTGTTTTACCACAAACACTAATACTGTCTATTTGTGCACTTCTTCCTGTACCGCTTTCAACAACAAGTTGCATAGCATCAATTACTGTTTGAAAATGTGATGAATCTACACAGGTTTTTTGCTTAAATGAAAAATTATTTTGAATATTTTCTCTACCATTTTTTTTGACCAAATGTGGTACATAATAATAGCCTTTATTGGCAATAATGGCGGCAAGATTAGCCATTTGAATAGGTGAGACCCCTATTTCACCTTCTCCAATGCTGTTAGAATAAATAGTACTAAAAGCCCATCTCTTTTTTCCATACCATTTATCATAAAATTCAACATTGGGCACAAAGCCTCCTTTTTCTTCAGGTACATCAACTCCCAAAGGTTTTCCAAAACCAAATGTTTTCACCATTTCCTCCCATTTTTGTAGCCCTTTTCTACTTTCTTCAAAGTAATTATCAAATCTTTTGGATAAAATCAATCTTTTATAAACTTCCAAAAAATAAGGGTTACAACTATGCTTTATGGCTTTCTTGAGTGAAGTTGGTTCTTCGTGGTAGTGACAACCAATTTTATTTTTATTACATACAATTGAAGTATTTTTGTGGATTACACCCGTTTGTAATGCAATTAGGCTTTGAACCAATTTAAAAATAGATCCAGGCCTGTAATTATCATTGTAAACAGGCCTATTAATGAGGGGCTTTAAGCTATCGTTGGATTTTAATTTGGTATAAGATTCGACAAATTTTTTACCAGTTAAAATAGATGGATCATAACTTGGAGAAGATACCATACAAAGAATCTCACCTGTATTAGGCTCAATTGCTACTATAGATCCGATTTTATTTATCATTAACTCTTCCCCCAATTTTTGTAAGCTCGCATCAATTGTGGTATAAATATCTTTTCCTGGTGTTGCAGGATTCTTATCTATGGTTTCCACTTT
>CACAYQ010000081.1 GCA_902536695.1 uncultured Bacteroidota bacterium
GTGCTACAGGACAGACAGGTGCCACAGGTCAGACAGGTGCTACAGGACAAACAGGTGCCACGGGTCAAACAGGAGCCACAGGACAGACAGGTGCTACAGGTCCTACAGGAGCAACAGGTGAGACAGGTGCCACAGGTCCAACAGGTGCTAACGGATTAGAAGGAGCCACTGGTGCCACGGGTCCTACAGGAGTAACAGGTGCAACTGGCCCACTGGTTAGTGGTACAACAGGTCAATCATTGATACACGATGGTTCTTCTTGGGCAGCATCAAGTAATTTTACGATTACAGCACCTACTCCTGAAGAAACGATTTCTACTAGTGGCAGATTTACAAATGGTCCTAATGCTACATGGACACATGTGTATACGTTAACTACTATTGCAGATGGAGCTGCAAGTCAAGGTACCCAGACTTTAGAAATTAATATTACAAGTCTACCACCAGGAGGTGCGAATTATAGAGTATTTAAAACGACTGCGAACGGTAGTTCATTTTTTGGAAATCCACAAGCTCTTTCTTTGGGAAGTAATCCAATTAGTGTTACTCCAGTTACATTTAACCGGGCTGTTAAAATTCAGTTTAGCAGTGGGGATATTACTTATAATAGTTTAGTGGTAAATGGAACTACACTTTCTCTCAGTGGAGGTAGTTCAGATCCAGTTGTAAATATTACAGGCCAAACAACGATTACCACACTTTCTGGAACGGGATCAAGAATGGTAACTGCAGATGCTAATGGTTTATTGTCAGCCACAAATTTACCACTGAATGGAGCCACAGGTCCGACAGGTCCAGCGGGAGCTGTAGGTACAACAGGTCCGCCTGGTGTTACAGGGCCAACTGGGGCTAATGGAATTGCTTGTTGGGATTTAAATGGAAATGGAGTTAATGATGTAAGTGAGGATATAAATGGTGATGGTAATTATGATGCGTTAGATTGTCAAGGATCATCTTCGGACGATCAGAATTTGAGTATTGCTAATGATAGTTTACTAATTGAAAATGGAGATGGAGTTAAAATTGATGACCTCAAAGACGATGACTGGGCGGCAATAGGATTTGATCCAACTATTTATGGATACAATACAATTTTGGCAGGTGTAGGTCAAGGTGGAGCTGTTAAAATTGAGCAAGGTCATTTAGAGGTCGGTGGGAATTGGATGAATTCACAGACTAACAGAATTATGGGAAACACTATTTTCTACCCAAGAGAAAATAACCCACCGTTCAATAGTGGAAGTGTTTTTATAGACTATAATGGGAACAGTAATAAATTTAATAATTTGACATCTAGTCTGCAAATTTCTTCATACAATGATATTCCTGTTATAATTAGAAATGAGTCATTTAACAAACCTAGTGGTATAAAAATAATTAACCCTTTTGATGGGACTTTTGATTTGACAATGGGTGGGCCAACAGAATCTGGTGATTTTAATGCTAACTGGGCAAGATTGGTAACTAAGCCAGGTAACAGTGCAAACCATCAATTTAACACATATCCTCTTGGACTAGTCATAGGACATACAAATAACAATGCGCCAATTACATTTATTGAAAACAATAATGAAATGTTTACAATTGATAATTATCAACTTAAATTATTTAATTCGAGTGGTGCATTTACAGCGCTTAAAACATCGAATACGGCAACCTCCACTACCTATACTTTACCAAGTTCTGACGGTAGTGTAGGAGAGTACCTAATAACAGACGGAAGTGGTAATTTAAGTTGGGGTCCAGCCATTGATAATTCTCCCCAACAAGGTGATAACGATTGGACTGTTTCTGGAAATGATATGTATAGTACTCCTACTGGAAACGTGGGTATTGGAACTTCACAGCCTGAAAGGAAATTTCATTTAAATGGGGATGGAAAAATTTCTGGAGCATTACATTTTGGACCTCTAACAAGTGATTTAGGAAAATTAAAATTCACAACAGCTAATATGTGGTCAAATGATACCGAAAATTTAATTTTTGAAGGATTTGGGGGAGTGAATTATCTTCCTACCGGAATTAATGGTAAACTTAAGGGCGGTGTTTTAATAAATGCTACCGCAAATAATTATTGGGCAAAGTCAACACTACACGTACATTCCAGCTTTGCTGAGGAAGCTACACCTAGAATTATTAAAAGTTTAACATTGAGCACAAGTGGAAGTGGAGATCAAGGAGATGGAATAGGTCTTGACTTTGAATTTCCATCACAATCAAATATTACAAATTTAGCAGCAAGTATAGATGTGGTTAAAACTTCAGATGTGGACAATAATACATCAGCTAAAATGATTATAAGCACCACTGGAAATGACGAAAATAAAAACCAAGCCCTTACTATTGATGATAATGGTTATGTAGGTGTTGGTACAACATCACCTCAAGCAGACCTACACATCAATGGTTCTTCAACATTGGGAAGATTATTAATTAGTCCTGATGAGAATAGCGATGGATTTGATTCAGAGATTTTATTAGCGGAAGATATTGATGGCACATATGGGATGAATATTACGTATGATGGTTCAGAAAATGAACTTCAAATCGGTGGTAAACAGAATTCAAACTATTATGGCCCACATGTTAGAATTCGAAGAAATGAATTTACACATAACTCTACATCTCATTCAGTGGTTTCGATTGGAGGGCCTCTTGATACAGATTACACTCTTAGAGTATATGGAAATTTGAGAACCAATGGTATTGATGAACTTTCCGATGAACGTTGGAAAAAAGATGTGGTAAAAATTGAAGATGCGCTCCAAAAAGTGCTTGCTATGAAAGGGGTTTATTACAACTGGAGAACTGAAGATTTCCCAGAAAATAAATTTTCAGATAAGCACCAAGTTGGTTTCATAGCTCAGGAATTGGAAAAGATTCTTCCGGAAGTAGTGAGTACAGATAGTAAAGGATATAAAAGTGTGATGTACGGCCATGTGGTGGCTTTATTGGTTGAAGCTATAAAGGATTTAGAATCTCAATTAGTACAAAAAACCACTTCTTTGGAAGAAAAAACGAAAGAGATTGATGAGATTAAGGCATCACTAGAGGAAATTCAACGTGTTTTAGGCATAAACAAAGACGAAGTAAAAAGATGAAATGAAAAGACTATTAATTCAACTTTTAAGCCTTGCCATTCATTTAATAAATACGTAATTAAAAATTTTATTGGATGATGTACTCTAATCGATGATTATTTTCAATGAGAAATTCCCCTTTATATATATCAATTCTTCTATCCATTGTTTACACGAACCTGCAAGCTCAGACACCTGTAAAAATTGCACAAGATGGTAAAGTGGGCATCGACCTTCCAGCAAATACGTTGCCTACACAAGAACTTCATGTAGATGGTAATCTTCGCCTAACAGATCACTTTTATGATGCGTCTAACAGCTCAGGAAGTGTGGGCAATGTACTTACTAGAGGAGCAAACGGTACTTCTTGGACAAATTTATCAACAGACAGTGAATTTCCTGGAAATGAACTGTTGAATGCTGTAATTCATGGAGAAGAGCAACATTGGGCAAGTATTACCCTTCCAAATGGATACACTAGTGTTTTTCAAGGGTTTGTTTTTGATAATAAAAATGGGCATTTATATGTTTCAAACAAGACTGGAGGTATTTCTGGCAACCCTAATGAAACAACAATGATTACAAAATATGAATTGGATGGAGATGGAAAACCGGATGAAGTTTCTCACAGTCAAACCACTTTAAATGTAGGACATGCTCAGGATTTATCAATTGAATATGTGGATGAGAGTGATTTTAGATTATGGACCTCAAATTCTAATGGTGATGGCGTATCTAGAATAAATTTTAATGGCAATAGTACAACTTTTACGTCTTATACTCTATTGCCATCGGGATATTCAAGCTCAACTCCAACAGTAAGTACGAATGGCAAATACCTTGTGGTCAGAGGCTACCAGTCCAGCATAAATAGAATATTTGTTTACTACTTATCAGATGTTATAAACTCAGCTGGAGGTGCTGGAGTAACACCATTTTTAGAATTTGATACACATCCAGATCAGAATAATACAAACACCATGAAGTTTCAAGGAATTTTATGTGACAATGATGTGATTTATTGTCTTACAGGATATAGTCAAATCACAGTTAATAAACTTTTGTACGCATACACGTTGAAGGGAGAACTTATTTCTAAAAAGGAAATAACAACTGGAAAAACATGGGCAGAAAATAAAGGTTCAATTCTTTCTCAAAAAAAATGGGAACCAGAAGGTTTGGCCTTATACAATCCACATCCCAATATCAAATGTTTGTTGATTGGAATTTGCGCAAAAGATGAATCAATACCATTTGTTTCTACAGATGATGACGCAAAGCGAATTTACAGCATTGGTTTAGGTAATGGTATGTGGTCCATTGATGGGGATTATCATCCACATGATATAGGTTTATATTTTGGTGGTGGGAGTCGAGACATTACTTATAAATCTACTCATGCGCTTCAATTTGGTAGATGGGATCCTACGAATAGGAATTACTATGAAGCCATGAGGCTTAATGATGCTGGTCAATTATCTATTAATACAACTTCAACTAACGGGAAAAGATTTTATGTTAATGGAAGTGCAGGAGGCTCAACCTCTTGGAGTTCCAGCGATTTAAGGTGGAAAGAAAACGTTTATCCCATCGAAAATGCACTCAGTAAAATAACTAAATTAAGAGGTGTCCATTACACTTGGAAGTTGGGGGATGAGACTGAAAGCAAAGGGTTTGATGATAAAGTGCACTATGGCGTCATTGCTCAAGAGGTGGAAAATTATTTTCCGGAGCTAATTGATAATCTTGGAAATACAAAAGCGTACAAACATGTGGAGTACAACGGATTTGTAGGGATTTTTATAGAAGCCATCAAAGAACAGCAAAGCACGATTGATTCTTTAAGCAAAGAATTAATTCAAATGAAAAAGGAATTTGACAATTTTAAGAAAATTGCAGTGGTTAAACAGTGAAAATGGCACA
>CACAYQ010000082.1 GCA_902536695.1 uncultured Bacteroidota bacterium
AAATCACTAATTAAAGACATTGGATTCAGTTTTAACTACAAGTGGGTTCAAGGGTTCTTATTTGAAGGGTCACCCCAGTTTACAGGTGAGGTACCTACTTATGGACTTTTAGATTTGCAGGTAACAAAGAACATGAAAAAACAAAATTTAGCCATTAAAATCGGAGCTTCAAATATTTTAAACAATCGTGTACTTCAGGTGTACGGAGGTCCATTCATTGGAAGAATGGCTTACATTTCTCTATTATTTGATTTTAAAGATTAATTAACATTATGTTCCGTTCTAGAACAAATTTTATTTAATTTACGTAAATTAGACGTTTAAACTTCACGAAAAACTAACCTTATGAAAAAAATTACTATTGGTTTTCTTTTTATTTTCTCTGTAATTTATTCAACAACAACAATTGCACAGACAAGATATTTAGATCCACTTTTTACTGTTGACACTACAAATCATATTACATATGGTGTCAATTTCTCAGTTATGTTACATGATACCCTGCCAATTCCTACAGGTATGACTATCCCAGTTGGAGTAGATTCTGCAACAGGGACACCTATTTATTTTACCATGCCTGCTTTAGAATTTGATATTTTTGAGCCTGCAGGTGACACCGTAGCTGAAAGACCTCTCATCATTTATTTACATACCGGAACATTCGCTCCAATCATTAGAAATGGTAACGCAACTGGACATAGAAATATAGACTATGCTACCCAAGTTATGTGTAATCAGTTTGCTGCTAGAGGATATGTAGTCGCAAATACTGAATACCGATTAGGGTGGAATCCATATTTACCCACTGAGCCCCAAAGAGCAGCAAGCTTAATGAGGGCTGCATATCGAGGAATTCAAGACGTAAAATCAGCAATTCGATATTTTAGAATGGATTATGAAAATGGTAATACGTATGGAATTGACACTTCAAAAATTATTATTTGTGGTCAAGGTACAGGAGGCTGGATAGCTACTTGTTTAAATTCTGTAGATAAATTATCAGAGCTTCAACTCCCTAAATTTCTGGATGCCGTAACTGCTATGCCATTAATTGATACTGCAGTCTATGGTGATTGGTTTGGTTATGGTGGAATGCCACAGCTTAATATGGAAAACCATAAAGGATACTCGAGTGAACATGATATGATCCTAAACATGGGAGGAGCTATTGGAGACATCAGTTGGTTAGAAGCTGGTGATAAGCCCATAGCAGCGGTTCATGGCAATCTTGACGCAGTAGCTAGATTTACAACTGGTGACTTATCTGTTTCTGGAGTTAATATTGTAAGCAGTATTAGCGGGTCTCATGATGTAGTAGCCAAAGCCAATATGTTAGGAAATAACGATAATATACCAAATTTATTTGATCCTTACACTGTTGCAGCAAAAGAGGCTTCCAATAAATTGATTGGGACAACTGATTTTAGCGGTGATACCATCACTCAATCAGTTGATAACCTATTTCCATTTAATACAGGAAATCCTGGCGAAGGAGCACCATGGGATTATTTTACGGAAGCAATGTGCGTACAATTAGCTACATTGCAAGGGCTTCCAGCAAGCGTTGGCACAGCCGCTTACCAAAGTAGTTTAGCTACTAATCCAGATGTGAGCCTTGCAAAAGCTGATGCCTATATTGACTCCACAATTAATTTCTTTTGCCCTAGAATAGTAAATACCTTGATGTTACCTGGCAATTCAGTTGGAGTTAATACAAATGATGTACTTTATAAGGCTTATCCAAATCCAACTTCTGATTACATTTCAATCAATTCATCTGCAAATATTGAAGAAATTTCAATCTATGATAACATTGGGAACCTTGTGAAAAGATACAACCCAAATTTATTTACTTACACGGTAGATTTAAGAAAACTTCCGAAAGGAATTTACCTCGCAGAAATTAAGGACTCTTATACTACCCACACAGAAAAAATTATCCTTAAATAAATTAATCAGTAAATCATTTAAATAAAGCCCCCTAGTGGGGCTTTTTTATTGCCCAAAATTCAATTATAAATTCTTAACATGTTATATATCATTAATTGATATATATTTGGTGGCTAATTTAAAATAGTATGGAGTTATTTATCCAAATTTCACAGTTTGTTCTCAGTTTATCCATTTTAATTATACTACATGAGTTGGGGCATATGCTACCTGCAAAGTATTTTAAAACTAAAGTGGAAAAGTTCTATTTATTTTTCGATGCTGGCTTCTCTTTATTCAAATTTAAGAAGGGAGAAACAGAGTATGGTATAGGTTGGATTCCTCTTGGTGGTTATGTAAAAATCGCGGGGATGATTGATGAGAGTATGGATAAAGAACAAATGAAAGAGCCTGCAAAACCTTGGGAATTCAGATCAAAACCAACATGGCAAAGATTAATCATAATGGTGGGTGGGGTAACTGTGAATTTATTGCTTGGTTTCTTAATATACATTATGATTTTATTTGTTTGGGGTAAAGATTACGTTCCAAACGAAGCTATCAAATATGGGGCTCATTTGAGTAACACTAAATTTGCAGATTATGGCTTTCAGGATGGTGACTTAATTGTTGAAGTAGGTGGTTCTCCTATAAATGAATTTGGAGATGCAACCAGTAAAATACTCATAGATGGAGAAAGAGAATTAAAAATCAGACGAGAAAATCAAATTATCCCCGTAACCTTAAACGACTCCATTGTAACAGACCTGTTGCGTTTGAAAGTGCGTGGTATTTTTAGTGATATCCGGTTTCCAAATGTTATTGACTCCGTAATGAAAGGGAGTTTTGCAGAATTTGCTAATCTTCAAAGAGGGGATAGTGTAGTGGGTATTAACGGCCAATCAACTCCTTATTTCCTTGATTTTAAAAGAGAAATTGAGAGATACGAATCTGAAGAAGTTGAATTGCAAATTGTTCGTAACGAAAAACCTGAAACCATAAAAGTACAAGTGGCTGAAGATCATACCATTGGATATTTTCCCAAAAATCAGTTTCTGTATTTTGACTATAAACATAAGGATTATGGACTAATGGAATCCATACCTACAGGTGTTTCAGAAGGAGTAACTACCTTAGGAAATTATGTGAAATCGCTTGGGTTACTCTTTAATAAAGAAGGTGCTAAACAAATTGGAGGCTTCGGAACAATAGGAGGTTTATTTTCACCTTATTGGGATTGGAAGCGATTTTGGAGTATGACAGCTCTATTATCCATCATTTTAGCATTTATGAATATTCTACCAATACCAGCACTTGATGGTGGTCATGTGATGTTCCTAATTTATGAAATGATATCAGGTAAACCACCAAGTGATCAATTCCTTACAAGAGCTCAAATTGTAGGAATGAGTTTATTGCTTGCTCTTCTTGTATATGCGAATGGAATGGATATTTATCGTTGGATATCTGGTTGACACTTTTAAACATTGACTTGAGTATAATCTGTTTTGATTAGAAAAGTATTTCTTTACAATAGAAATTACTTTTACAGCATGAAGTTAGATGTTATTACCTTTTTAATTTTTTTAATATCATACATTATATTTCCATTTAAAGGGGTTGCGCAAGAAAACAGTACAGATCCATTTGAAATATATACGCAGGATAAAGACAATAAAATACTTATAGTTCCTTTTGAATCTAAAATGTATGCCTCCTCTATAGATAAAGAAATTGCCGTAGCTAATAATATGCAATATATAGAGGTGAAAGAAGCAATTAAAAAAAGTGTTTCAGAACAAATACTACTTTCCTTAAGCCAAAAAACTCCTGCTGTCTCATTAGCTCACCATCAAGACAGTGCTAATAAAATGCTCAATTATATATACAATAGCATTGGATTTAAATATGACCTTGTAAAGACAAAAGACACCGTTGAAACCCAACCATCCAAAAAAGAACTTATAAAAGATAAACTCAATAAGTTTGTAAATCAAATTCAGGCAGAAATTCCATCAGAAAAAAAGGAGTATGATAGGGGAACTATTCATCAAGGAGAGATTCTTACATCAAATCATTATGCAGATCGTTTTATGAATGTTGTTATTAATAACCCCAATTTGCTTTCTGACTTACAGCTTAATTATCAGACAAACTATTTCATCTTTGTCAATGAATTTCATATAGGTAGATCCTATCGAAAAAAAGACGACTATTATAAATCATACCGAAAGTTAAATGTCCATTACACGGTACTAAATAAAAAAGGAAAAGAAGTGGATGCTGGGGTAGCAGAAACTGAAATGCCTGCTGATATTCATAATCTAAATAAAATTGAGAAGATTTACTTATCTCAGTTAGCAGAAGATTTATGTGCTTTTGTCCCAGACCCCGTGCTTGAAAAAAATACAGTCAAAAAGGAGGCAGAAGACAGTAAGAAAGCTAAAAGTCAACGTAAAGTAATACAAGGATTAATCTCTGAATAGAAGCTTTATAAGATTAAGGTTAACATATTTTATTTAAATCGGAAATTACTTCTCCAAAATTACTTCTTCGATTGGGTTTCCTGTACAACCACTAGGGAAAGAGGACTTCATTATGATGGATAAAGTGGGTGCAATATCTGTAATGTGAACTCTTTTATCAATCAATTTTTTCTTTTGTACACCATTTCCGTAAAAAACAAGAGGAACATGTGTGTCATAATTATAATGTGAAGCATGTGTGGTTCCTGTTTCTCTGCTCCACTCAATATATCCTGGACTTAATACATAAAACATATCGCCAGAACGTTTAGGGTGAAAACCATTTTTTATCATTTTAATCTCGTTTTCATTTATAGAAAAAGAATTTGACCTCAAATCATAAACAGATTTTATAAATTCTTTTGATTCAAGAAAGTGTTTTATCTTTTGAAAGAGCAAATCAAACTTAATGGCTG
>CACAYQ010000083.1 GCA_902536695.1 uncultured Bacteroidota bacterium
GTTAATCATGCTTATTACGTAGATATTGCTCAAGCTTCTGGAAGTGCTGATGCACACGTTTCTCTATATTTTGGAGATTTCAATACAGTACCTTCTGCCACAGACCAATATGTAGTGCATTGGGATGGTTCTAAATGGGAAGAGTTGACTACTGTTTCAAGGTCTGGAAACTATGTAAAGGTTTTAGCTACTTCTTTTAGTCCTTTTGGACAAGGTTCAGGTGGAGCGGCCCTACCCATCGATTTAGTTTCTTTTACTGGAGAATGTGTAAACAACAAAACTGAAATAGAGTTTGTAGTAGCCTCGCAGGTTAATAATGATTATTATACTATAGAAAGAAGTGTGGATGGTAATGAATGGTCTGAAGTGGGTATAATTGATGGAGAGGGAAATACCAGTACCCAAATGACCTACAAATGGATAGATATTAGTCCAACAAATGGCGTTAATTATTATCGCTTATCACAAACAGACTTTGATGGTACTTCAGAAACATTTGCACCAATTGCCATCACATGTGAAAATGAGCCAGTTGATGGGTACAGCGTCTATCCAAACCCGGTAAATGGGGCAGTTAAGATTGATATAGAATTAGATCATTACCAAGGAGACGATGTATCAATTGAACTAATTGACATCAATGGTAAAATCATACAATCACAACCAGTTCTGTTGAATAGAGGATTTAATAGCTTAGAAATAAATCTGAGTCAAATTCCAAGTGGAGTCTACATGATCAATTTTGTGGGGACAAAAGAGTATATCAAAGAGAGCATGGTGGTGAAGAAATAACAAAGTTATATTCTTCTTTAAATATTTGCTAATGCAAGGGCTATAGCTGTTATGCTGGTTAGCAGCATTATATGCTTTTTTTGTAATTAAGCAGAATTAAGTTAGTGTCATCTGTTGAGACATAAAACGTTATTTTGATGCTTTTTAAAATTAGTTATCTAAGACTGAAAAGCTGAAATTTAGTTTACTAAAGATTTATTTACATCTTTTTGTTGGTTATGTTTCCTAAAATTAATATGGGCTAAGTCTGGGCTTAATTTTTGATCCAAAAATTTAGTATATATCGTTAAATCACAAAAAACTTACGAAAACTAAATTTATTTTAATCTACAATTAAAATTAATTAAAATTGAATTATATAGTGTTTCCATAGACACTAATCATTAAAACATGCATAATGAAAAAACTATTAAAATTTAGGTTTTTATTATCTTTATTATTCATATCTATTTTGAACATTGGTATTTCTCAATGTGTGGCTACCAAAATGAGCAGTGCGCCATATATTGTTGGAAATGGACCTGATTTAGCCAGAGCCCCATGTACAGATTATAATGCTGGTGGTGGCTCTGATCAGGCAACTTTTAATACAGGTGATTGGGGTGATGCTACCTATCTGAATTGTGGATCAGTAGTTCCCACGCCAGATACTTGGTACTCTCAGGACGCTGGAGCAACGTGGTCTTATTTTGATTGCTGTGGCGGATGGAGCGCTACATTTCAGTTACCAAGTTCCGGAAGTTGTAGTGGAGGAGGAAGTACACCAAGCTTTTCGGCCCATCCATCCTCTGGTAATGATGTTTGTCTTAATGGTACAGTTACAACCATGAGTATTACAGCATCTAATGCAACATCATACCAATGGTATGTTAATGCTTCAAATAGTAATTCAGGTGGTCTAATTATTTCTGGTGCAACAAATACAAGTTATACCCCCCCATCAACCCAGGCTGGAACAAAATTTTATTATTGTGTAGCAACGGGCTCTGGTGGATTTACTCCCTCTAATACTGCTAAGCAAACAATTGATGATCCGCCTACTGACCCAACATCAATTTCAGGAACAACAACCATTTGTAATGGAAGTTCTACCACATTAACAGCGGGTGGAGGGACAGAGGGGACTAGTTCAACATATACGTGGGGAACTGGTAGTTTTGTAGGTGATGTCCCTTCGATTATCAGTGGGCAAAATAGTTCATCAATTGCTGTTACTCCAAGTTCAACTACTACGTATTGGGTCACTAGAACTGGAAATACAGCTTGCACTAATACAACAGGTGGAACTACACAAGCTGTTACGGTTCATTCTGTGCCTTTTGCTCAATCATTTTCATTTACGTCCAGTAGTGTTTCAAGCACAACAGCTAGTGTTGGATGGACTAGGGGTAGTGGAGATAATGTATTGGTAGTAGCTAGGCAGGGTGGTGCTGTAGATACTGATCCAACAAATGGATCTACATACACTGCTGATGCAGCTTTTGGAAGTGGAAACGAGTTAGGTTCAGGTAATTATGTCATTTATGTAGGAACAGGAACATCTGTTAATTTAACTAATCTCACCAGTAATACAACATACCATTTTGCAATCTATGAATATGAGACTGGAAACAGTTGTAATCTTTATAATATGACTCAGTTAACGGGAAATTTTACTACAACAGGTGCTTCCAATAATGATCCTGTTATATCTGCTCCTAACTCTGGTAGTGCATATACTGCAAACTACGAAGAAAACGGCACTGGCAATGTGGCAGATGTAAACGCTACAGATTCAGATGGTGATGCTTTAACCTACAGCTTAAGTGGAGATGATGCAGCGGATTTTAGTATTAATTCTTCAACTGGAGTAATTACATTTGCATCCACTCCTAATTTTGAAAACCCACAGGATGCGAATACAAATAATGAATATATTTTTACTGTTACAGTAAGTGACGGGAATGGTGGTTCAGACACCCAAAATTACACGATAACGGTAACCAATGCCTCTTCTGAGTCAGCAACATCTAATGGAAATGGTAATTGGAATACATCTGGTACTTGGGGTGATGGTGTTCCTGGTTCAGGAGATAATGTAACTATTAATAACGATATTAATGTGGATGCTAATGTGAGTTGTAATAACTTAACCGTAAACGCAAGTGATGAGCTTACTGTAAATTCATCAAGAACATTAACAGTGTCGGGTACAACGGATGTAAATGGTGTAATAACTGTGAATGGAACCTTAGACATTAATGGGACTTTCGATGCTACAGGTGCTACTGTTAATCTTGGATCATCAGGCAAACTGATATTAAATGGTTCAGTTACTAGCTTAGGAACTTTAGATGCACTTGAAGGTACTGTGGAATACGATGGTGGAACACAAAATGTAATTGCAGATGCATACTATAATTTGGAGATTGATCAATCCGGAACTAAAACCGCACAAGGTACAATAACAGTAGCTGGAACAATGACGGTTCAGTCTGCAGCAACTTATGCTTTAGCGGCCACCTCAACTACGGTTACAGGAGCTTCTGATATTAATGGGGTGTTAACTGCGTCTACTGGAACTTATGATGCAAATGGATCTTTTGATGCTACAGGAGCAACAATTGATTTTTCGGATGCAGCTACGTTAAAATTAGCAGGTACCATTACAAGTTTAGGTGCTTTAGATGAAACGGATGGGACAATAGAACTTGATGGTTCTTCTAGTCAGGACTTACCTACAGATACTTATAACAGTTTAAAAATCAACAATGCTTCTGGTGTGGTTCTGGAAGGAAACACAACCATAAATGGAACACTTACAATGACATTAGGTGATTTAACCTCATCCTCTTCAAAATTATTGACCATCAAAAGCAGCATGTCAGGTGCAAGCGCAAGCAGCCATGTAGTTGGTCCAGTAAAATATGCCTCTAGTTCCACATCAAGTTGTGTTGTAGGTATTGGCACAGGCACCTTGTATCATCCGGTTACTCTCGCAGCAGTTTCGGCAAGTGCAGAAAACTACACGGTTGAATATAAAACGGGTACTCCATTTAACAGCGGTACTTTAGACTGGGATACTTACCCCAATGTGGGTGTACCCATTAATAGTAGTAATGTACAATATGTAAGCAATGATTATTACTATGACATTACAAGATCTGGAAGTGTTAATGCCTACATCACAATATCATTTTCAGGCGTTGGAATAGCTAGCCCTCCTGCAGAAGCAGATCAATATTTAATGCATTATAATTCGTCAACAAATAGATGGGACGAAATGACAACAACTCACCCTACCTCTACTACGGTAAGAGCTTTAGCTACATCTTTCAGTCCATTTGGTCCTGGCTCAGGCGGAGGGGCATTACCCATAGACTTAGTTTCTTTTACTGGAAAATGCGAAAACCATACCACTGAATTAGAATTTGTGGTTGGTTCACAAATCAATAATGATTATTACACCATAGAAAGAAGTGTTGATAGTAATGAATGGTCTGATGTTGGCATCATACAGGGGGAAGGAAACACCAGTACACAAATGACATACAAATGGATAGATGACAATCCAATGAGTGGAGTGAATTACTATCGTTTAACACAAACGGACTACAATGGTACTTCAGAAATATTTGCCCCAGTTGCACTAACATGTGAAATGACTCCAATAGATGACTACAGCGTGTATCCAAATCCAGCGGATGGATTATTGAATATAGATCTAGAATTAGATAATTACCAAGGAGAAGGAGTATCAATAGAAGTAACAGACATAAATGGTAGAGCAGTTAAAAACCAAATTGTACAGCTTAAAAGAGGTTTCAACCACCTTGAACTAGTTTTAAATGATATTCCTGGTGGTATATACATGATTAATTTTGTTGGTTCAAGAGATTACATCAAAGAGTCTAGAATAACAAAGAAATAATTCTCACTTTTATTTTTTGTAAAAGCCTTCCAT
>CACAYQ010000084.1 GCA_902536695.1 uncultured Bacteroidota bacterium
ATTTTCTGAATATTTTTTCAAGGACAACTCAATATATGTTGCCTCCCTAACACCAGGGTCAACAGTATGGAAAACCTCAAATAGAGATTTTACTATTAGCTATGAAAAAGAACCCATTTTTCATTTTAGTAATATCGATTTAAAGTGTTTTTCAAAAAATGATAGTTCTGTTATTTACCATACATCGGGAGATTTTTATCCGCTAAAAGCCATTTGGATAGGTAAGGGAGGAAAAGTAGATTGGCAGAGAGCAAAATTAGATAAAGATCAGGTGTATGCTGAAATAAAAAATTATAATATCACGCTAAAAAGTACCTCTTTTAATTCTGATTCTGCACTGTTTTATAGTAATTACTTTAATGATCCAGTATTAGGTAAATTGAGCGAGAAAGTGATTTCAAATCTAGGTTACAAAAAGGTAAGGTACCCTAGTTTTGAGTCATACGACAAAAGATTACTCATAGAGGATGTTTTCCCTAATGTGGATTATGATGGTGGATTTACTATAAGAGGCAGAAATTTAATTGGAGCAGGATCTATTGATAATCTAGCTAGATTGATTTTTAATTATCAAGATAAAGGGTTTTTATATGCAGAGTCCATAAATTTTATCATAAATGATGAAGAAATTTCGTCAGAGAGAGCTAAAGTCAAATTTTTTATAGAACAAGATTCTATTACACACCCAGCTGTTACTTTTAAATATGCGAAATCTATAAAAACCTTGACCTTAACAAGAGGTGACGATGGTATTTCTGCGGCCCCTTTTTACAATAGTTATCATCGTTTGGATATGTATCCTCAATCTATGATTTGGAAACTAGGAGACCCTATTATAAATTTTGAACCTCTTCCACTAGCTTCAGATAATAGAGCGCAGTTCGCTTCTCTAAACTTTTTTGATCAACGTATTTTTGATGATCTTACTGGTAATACCGGTAATCCCCTGGTTAAGATAAAAAATTTCACCATTGAATATGGAGGAACCGAGTTTCCTGTAACTGCGCTTGCTAATTATTTTAGAAAAACTGTACAAGATATCCAGTTCTTATTATTTAAGTTAACGGAGTATGGATTTATTAATTATGATGATGATAGAAAGTTAGTTACCTGTTCTGAAAAGCTATTTAATTACATAGAAAATAGAGCTGGAAAACAGGACTATGACGTACTGATTATTTCTTCCAATGCAAAAAACAATGCTAGTTTAAGTTTGTCTTCCTATGATTTGAATATTAATGGAATTGACCGAGTATTATTAAGTTCTGCCAATAAAGTTTGGATTAAACCAGTTGGTAATCAAATTAGGGTCAAAAAGAACAGAGATATGAACTTTGACGGGTTAATCACAGCAGGTAAAACACAATATTTTGGGAATGGATTTTCCTTTTTATATGATGAGTTTAAGCTCAATATGACTCAATGTGATTCTATGTTGATTTGGGCTGACTACAAAGAGGGTAAAAGAAAGGGTCAATTAGTTCAATCGCCTTCTATTTTAGAGTCTTTGGTGGGTTATATCGAAATTGATGACTCTTTGAACAAGTCTGGGATTGATACCTCCATGCATGACTATCCCAAGTTTTTTTCCAATACAAAGTCATTTGTTTATTATGATGATCCCTCTATTCAGGGAGGATTGTATTCAAGAGACACCTTTATGTTTATTATTGAACCCTTTATAATGGATAGCCTAGATAATTTCGAAAATGAAGGACTATCATTAAATGGATTATTTAAGTCGGGAGGAATTTTTCCTGACTTTGAAGAAAAACTTTCTATTCAGAAAGATTACTCTTTGGGTTTTATACGTGAAACACCAGAAGATGGATATCGTATTTACAGCCAAGTGGCTAGTTATGATGATCAGATAAGACTGTCAAACGAAGGGTTAAAAGGTTCAGGTTCAATTGAGTTCTATACATCAACAGCCATGTCAGATGATATTACTTTTTACCCTGATTCTGTTGGAGCAATTGCCCATTCTTATGAAAACGTAAAACAAGAGAAAGATCCACAAATACCGAAGGTTGTTGGTAAAGATTGTAGGATTTCTTATTTGCCAAATGACAAAATCTTAAAGGCCCAATCGATAGAAGAGCACTTCGTGTTTTTTGATGATGATGATGCAGATCTGATTGGTGAATTAACACTAGATTTTGAAGGTATAAAAGGAAATGGAATTATGCGTTTTGGAAAAGGAGAAGTGCAATCATATGAGTACACGTATGAAACTGATGCCATTCTAGCGGATACAGCTGAGTTTAGGTTGGTTTCGGAAGACCAAAGTTTAGATGAATTATCCTTTAAAACGCAGAACCTAAATGCAAGGGTGGATTTTACAAAGAGAATAGGAGAATTTAAGTCTAATTCGGGAGAGGCTTTCGTTACTTTCCCAGAGAATCAATACATATGTTACATGGATCAATTTAATTGGTATATGGATAATGATGATCTAGAAATGCAAAACAGCAAACAAGCTAGTGCTGACATAAATATAGACACTGATTTAGACCTTGCAGTATCCAATTTCTATTCCATACATCCTGATCAAGATTCCTTAAATTTTGGATCTCCAAAAGCTAGATTTGATGTGAAAAGAAAAAAGATTACATGCACAAAGATTCCATTTGTGAAAATTGCAGATACAAGAATAGTTCCTGATAGTGGAAATATTGTAATTAGGCGTAAGGCAAGAATGGAAACGCTTAAGAAAGCAGTTTTGTATACCAATGATGTATCTAAATATTATAAAATTTATAATGCTGAAATTGAAGTAAATACCAGACATGATTATATAGCTTCAGGAACATATGATTATGTGGATGAAAATGAACAAGTTCAAAATATCTATTTTTCCAAGTTACAGCCCGATACTACAGATCAAACTTTTGGTATAGCTACTATTGATCAAGATAAAAACTTTAAACTCAGCCCTAAATATGATTTTTATGGTGAGGTCCATTTAGCATCAACCAATCCTAATCTTGAGTTTAGTGGAGTAACAAAAATCAATCACTCCTGCAAAAATATTCCTCAAGAATGGGTGGAATTTACGGCAAATATAGATCCTAACAACATACTTATCCCAATAGTGAAAGATACAGTGAGTAAAGAAGATGACCCAGACAGAATTTTTTCAGGAATGGTGTTTAATACCACTGACTCTGTCTCGCTATATGGCTCATTTTTGGGGAAAAAATCCAATTCCAGCCATTTATCGATGTTGAATGCTACTGGTTATTTAACATATAATAATCAACGCAAGGAATATCAACTATCTAATAAGGATAAATTAACAGAATATAAGCTTCCGGGTACGTATGCATCTATTAATACTGAAAGCTGTAGAATTAAGGCGGATGGTCCCTTTGAAATTGGAGTAGAACTAGATCAATTAGTTCTAGAACCAGCAGGTGAAATTAAATTTAACCCCAAAAATTGGTCAACAGATTTAAAAACATCTACAATTATTAGATTTCCATTTAGTGAACAAGCTTTAGATAAATTAAGTAAGACCATTTTGGAGTTTCCAGATCTTAGAATTTTAGATGCTTCAAACTCTTATTATGAGAAAGCACTACGAGAATTAGTAGGAATTGATATGGCAGATAAAATGGTTTCAGAATTAACTATTAATGGGAAAATCAAAAAATATCCAGAAAAATTAGAAGCTCCTTTTTATTTTGGAGATGTCCGATTTAGGTGGGATCCAAGTAAAAAAGCATATGTGTCCTACGGCGATTTAGGTATTGCCAATATTAATAAAAGACAGGTTATGAAATACGTTAAAGGTAAAATTGTAGTTTCTAAGAGAATGACTGGTAACGATATTACAATCTATTTACAGTTGGATGATAAGAATTATTATTACTTTAATTACAAGAGAGGGCTGATGCAAGTTTACAGTTCAAATGAAGAGTTTAACACTATTATTAGTGAAACTAAAAAAGATGAAACCAAGTTTAAAGGAGAAAAAGACCAAGAAGACTTCCAATTTATGTTAGGAACACAAAAATTGGTAGCTCCATTTAAGACTTCTTACATGGATTAATATGCAAGAAATTTTTGAATTCAATAATATCACTGCTGTATTGCTGGCTTATCTTATAGGTTCAATTCCGTCCGCTATTTGGGTTAGTAAATGGTTTTTTGGAGTTGATGTTAGAGATTACGGTAGTAACAATGCAGGTGCCACAAATACATTTAGGGTGATTGGAAAATTGGCCGGCTTTAGTGTATTGTTTGTAGATATTTTAAAGGGTTGGGCTTCTGTAAAATTGATTACTACTTATTTTTTTACTGCTACATTATCTCAAGAAGCATTTATAAATATGCAATTAGCTGTTGGGATTAGTGCTGTTTTAGGTCATGTTTTACCATCTTTACCATAACTGGAAAAAAACAATTTATCTTTACCTAGAGGAGGAAAGTATATAATGGATTTGTAATCCATTTTTTGATCAAATTTTGATTGAAAAAGATCAGTTACTAAAATTCTGCCTCCTATTTCGTCTAAATTATAGCTATACTGAAATTTATCTTCAGCAGTAGAGGTTTTTTCAACTACGATTAAGTTTGACATGTTGCTCATCAGGGCTTGACCACTTTTACACATTGACATATACATGTCTAGTTGAAGAGATTGTGC
>CACAYQ010000085.1 GCA_902536695.1 uncultured Bacteroidota bacterium
GGAATGTATTATGGAGATGGGGAGGGTCTCAGAATGATTTCACTTTTTTAAATGATTATCCTTTTACCCATCAACATTGCATAAGGAGCCTAGGAAATAATAGGTATATACTTTATGATAATGGGAACTTTAGTGCATCCTTTTTGAATGGAACCAATTTATCAAGAGGAGTTGAATATTTAATGGATACATCATTAATGACGGTTCAAAAAATTTGGGAGTTTTATCATCCAGATTCATTATATGGACCGGCAACAGGTAGTATACAACGTTTACCAAATGGCAACACACTTATTAATTGGGGGTCTCTAAGTTCTATGAATTTAGGCTCTATTATAACAGAAGTAGACACGAATAATCAGATTGTTTTTCAATTGGAGTGTGTAAATGGACAAAATATTTATAGAGCACACAAGTTCGATTGGTTTTTTGACCCCTCTATTGTTGGTTGTACAGAAAACACAGCATGTAATTTCGATCAAGCCTATTTAATTAACGACAGTAGTTGCTATTTCCAATTAGATTCTGCCTATATCACATTTATAAACAATACGTTAACAGCAGAAGTCAATAATGGAGTACCACCTTATTCCTATTTATGGAATACGAATGAAACAACCCAACAACTTGTGAACCCGAATCCTGGTTTATATTGGGTTATTATTCATGATATGAATAACTGTTATTCTGACACCATATATTATGACTTCAGCTCAACTGGAGTGTACAATTATAATAACACTGAAAAACTTCCTGTAAAACTATATAATGTAATGGGTCAAGAAACTCATTTCCAATATAATTCTTTTCAAATTTATAAATATGGAAATGCCATAATGAGAAAAAAAATAGTGATTAGATGATCAGGACCAAATTTTCTTATTCCCTTTTATTTTTTCTATTTGTTAATTCCACAACATATTTTTCACAATCTCCTTTTATAGTTGTTTTAGGGACAACTCAAGACGCTGGATCACCACAAATAGGTTGCACAAAAAAGTGTTGTTCTAATTTATTTAAAAACCCTGATCCTTCCAGAAATGTCGTTTCATTAGGAATTGTTGACTCTAAAGTCAATAAATTTTGGATGATCGAATCTACTCCTGATTTTATCACACAATCTAAGACGTTAAAAGAGATTAGTGGATTCAGGCATGACGAATTGCCTGATGGCATATTTATAACACATGCTCACATAGGCCATTACACAGGTTTAATGTATTTAGGTAGAGAATCTGTTTCGTCCAAAAAGATTCCCGTATATACGATGTCTAGAATGAAAGGATTTCTAATGCAAAATGGCCCATGGAATCAGCTTATCAATCTCAATAATATTTCTATTATAAATATGGATCCTGATCAATCCATACAATTAAGTAATGACATTCAAATCATTCCTTTTTTAGTTCCTCACAGGGACGAATTTTCTGAAACAGTAGGTTTTAAAATAATGGGGCCTAATAAGTCTATTTTATTTATTCCAGATATTGATAAGTGGGGAAAATGGAATAAAGACTTAGCTTATGAACTTAAAACGGTTGATGCCGCTTTTATCGATGGCACCTTTTATGATTCGGAAGAAATTAACCATCGAAATATGGCTGAAATTCCACATCCGTTTGTGGTAGAAACTATGCAGCTGTTTGATACAGAAGATGAAAAAATAAAGTCAAAATTATATTTCACACATCTAAATCACACAAACCCGTTATTAGATACCACATCAAAACAATATAGGGAGGTTATTTTAAATGGTTTTTCCGTTTCAACTTTTAAACAAATTGTGAATTTGTAGGGATGACTGTTTGTTTTGAAATAGAATGGCTAAATTGCCTGTCTGTATAATTGAAAAAAGCAATTCACATATTATCTTTTTTCTGTTTTGTTTATTACTCAGCAAGCTCTCAGGTCCCCCTATACTACCAGGGGATCGACTTTACTCTAGTCGGAGATAATCTCAAAAGCGAGTTAGCTAGTTTAATCAGCACATCACATCATACAGATTTTCAATACACATCTAGTTCGGCAATTGATACTTGGGATATCATTAAGTCTTCTGACACCTATTTATTGGACAGTACAAAAGTTTATTTGGTATACGGTTATGATGATTTTGATCAAGCATTTCAAAATGATATTTCACGGGACAAATCCCTTTCTTGTCATGGCAGTCCGTGTGATGGTCTATGGAATAGAGAACATGTTTATCCAAAATCGCTAGCTAATCCTTCCTTAAGTACTTCTTTTCCTGGACCTGGCACTGATGTACATAATTTAAGATCATGCGACTATGTAACAAATACATTTCGTGGTAATAGAAAATTTGGACCTGGAAATGGTATAGCAGGTGTAACTAACGATGGTTATTGGTATCCAGGTGATGAATGGAAAGGGGATATAGCTAGAATGATGATGTATATGTATCTCAGGTATCCAAACCAATGTCCAGCTACAGACGTAGGGGCGGGGATATCTTCTTTTTCACCTCAAGGAGATTTGCCAGATATTTTTTTAATGTGGAATGCTGAAGATCCAGTTTCTGTATTTGAAATTAATAGAAACAATATTATTTCTTCATATCAGGGAAACAGAAATCCTTTTGTAGATAATCCTTTTTTGGCAACAGCAATTTGGAGTGGCCCTATTGCTGACAATCCCTGGGGACCTCTAAGCATGGGTAATGAACACATCAAAAAATATAAGATTACTGTTACCAAGGAGAGAATGCTATTTATAAATAGCGACAACAAATTGGATTTAACATTATACGATGTTAATGGTAGAATGATATTGAAAACTCATTCTAATGAAATCTTATTAAATGCAATCGTTACAGGAATATATTTTTTAAAAATTGAGGATCACCAGATCGAAAAATTAGTGATATTCTAAATTAACCTTCTTTTTGATTGTCAAATTTTTCCTCGTTTTCTCTCATTTCTTCAGCCATCTTTTTAAAAGCTTGATGTTCTGCTTTTTTTCTTGCTTTTACTGCTCTTACGGCTTTATTTACCATTACATCTCTCTCTTCGTAATCTTCAATTTTACCAGGCTTTTCAATTCTCATTTCTTGGCTGATACCTAATTCATCAAGTATGTCATCCGTGAAATTTATTTTTCCTAGTCCATAATAAATTTTAATAAGGTCTTTGTGTTTATTCATGATTAGAATATCCTGAATAGTAATGTGTTTAATACTATTATATCCAAAACCAAGTCTTGACTTTTTGGTTAACTTTCTTAGGTTAACACTGTAAGTACTATTTTCAAAATCTAAAATGTCCATCTTTATGTTTTTGATTTCATTTTTACAATGATAGATTGACCAAATATACAAATACCGGAATTAAAAATCACCAACGAAAGAGTGCCCAACCAAAAATAGTTCTCCTTATTTATTTTCTTTATGAGCGCTTCTCCAAAAACACATAGCCCAGTGGCTATGAGCATTAAGCCAAGTATTGAAAGTATAATCCATCTTGTTTTCATAGAAAATGGTCTTAAACCAAAGTTATGCTAAAATAATTGGTTATGTTGAATATAACCATAGATAGCTATGATATTATCTGCAGCCATAATGTTTAAGAGTGGGGTTAAAAAAAAAGAATAGTTACTCAAAAAAATAGTAGAAAAATCATTAGAAAAAAAGTAGTCACTCAAGATTTAGCAGAAATGAACAGTCACAAAACTAGTGCAGTGGGAGATTTGATTTCAAACGAAATAATGAAATATTAAAACTATATTTATTAATATTACCATCTATTAATCATACTACATTACCATGTCAAGTCATAAGTACAAATTCGTCCTTTTAATTGCAGTTATTTTTTGTTTTAATTCATGTAAGGTTGTTTTCACAAGCGGTCTTAGAGCAAATATCGAAAGGCAAAAGTTGGATATGGACAAAATTCAATACTATAATTCAAAAACAATAAACTTAGTGAGGGAAGTGTCAGAAAAAGAAACTGATGTAATTGAGGGTAAAGTGACCATAATGAGCGGTCAAATGATTGAGGAAATCGAAATTAAGAAAAATACGCCAGGCGTGTTGGTAAAAAAGCTTCCAGGAGAGGTCCATATTAAATTCGAACCAGGCGACATGGATGATAATTACTTAATATTCAAAAAAGCTGCTAATCAGATCTATTATTTTGAAGCAACAAGTTGGAAAAAAAAGGATCTGATTACCGATGAAACTGGCCAAACTGTGCTCAGCTCATATAAGGGAAGGGTAAATTATCATGGTCATTTGTACAGAACAAACAGCATGTTATCAAAACCTCAACTGATGATTAAAAAGAAAAGCTCAAGAAATACCGATTATAATAAGAGAAGAGCTAAAGGAGTTAAAGTCAGTTAAAATCATTCTTTTCAATGATTTTCTTCATGCAGTTTATCCCGTCTATTGCGGCAGAAACAATACCCCCAGCATATCCTGCTCCTTCTCCACAGGGATATAGTCCTCTGATTTGAGTGCTTTCATAATTTATTTTGTCTCTTGGAATTTTAACAGGTGAAGAGGTTCTAGATTCTGGAGCGTGTAATACTGCATCGTTAGTTAAAAAACCAGGCATTTTTTGATTAAAAATAGTAAATGCTTTTTTAAATCGGTTGATCATAAATG
>CACAYQ010000086.1 GCA_902536695.1 uncultured Bacteroidota bacterium
CACCCTGATCTACATTTTTCATTTCCTATACACCTTTCTAAATCAGAAAAATCGGAAGTTTCAGATGATCAAAGAGCTAGTTTTGTAAGTATGGTACAGGAATATCATTCCATAGGAAAACAGGTTTGGTATGCTAAAATGGGTAATGAAAATAAACAAGGTGTTATTGGAGTTAAAGAAGGCCATGAGATCATTAAAAAATTGCAGTTAAAATCTTATGAAGGCGGAAAAAAGATATTGATTATTTGGCTTCCAGAGTTAATGAATGCTCAAGCCGCCAATAAACTACTTAAGCTTATAGAAGAACCTCCTGAAAAAACAAATTTGATTTTTGTTTCCGATCGTTCCGAGCAATTACTACAAACCATTTCCTCCAGATTACAGCAAATCATAGTTCCTCCCCTTGAAAACACTTTTGTTAGTACGTATTTACAATCTCATTTTAATGTGGAAGAAAATGATGCTAATATGCTTTCAAAAAGTGCTGGAGGTAACTTACATAAGGCTATATACAAACACTTTAACAATGAAAAAAGTCAAGAATTTTTAGCTCAGTTTGTCCAATGGATGAGGTTGTGTTACTCAAGAAATATTTCAGATACTATAGATTGGGTTAATGATTTCTCTAAAAGAGGAAGAGAAACAAATAAAGAGTTTCTTAAATACACTTTGGAATTATTTAGACAGTGCATTACTAATCATTATATGTTGTCCATGGATGGGTTAAGTCTTGAAGAAGAACAATTTTTAATGAAGTTCAAGCCTTATATAAGCCATAAAAACATCATTGGATTGAACGAGGTAATAAATGATGCTTATTATCACGTAGAAAGAAACGCTAATATTAAAATTACTATGTTAGATGTTTCACTACAATTATATAAATTGATCAGAAATTCGAAATGAATTCAAAAAGTTGAATTGTTCTACTTGTAAAAATAAAGGAGTTCCAAAAGGATGTAAGGGAAATGGCTCATGTTTAACCAATGGGTGCAACCAACGATCAGTATATAATTGGCTGTCAGATTTTGATACACTTCAACCCGCCCAACAAAATGTTGTAGAACTAAGTTTTAAAAATGGCAGAAAAGATTTTGGTTTAAATAGTAATAAATTGCCTTTACAAGTGGGTGATTTAGTGTTGATAAGTACTTCTCATGGAAAGGATATGGGGACGGTAAGCTTAACAGGGGAATTAGTCCAATTTCAAATTAGACGCAAAAAGGCAGAAAAGATATTTAATAGATTTCCAGAAATTATTCGAAAAGCAGATAAGGAGGATATAATGAGTTGGAAAAAGATTAGAGAAAAAGAAGATGATTATATGCTAAAGGCTAGAATAATAGCTTCAGATTTAGGCTTAATAATGAAAATTAGTGATGCTGAAATACAAGCAGACGGTAAAAAAATAACATTTTATTACACGGCTGATAAAAGAGTTGATTTTCGCAACTTATTAAAAAAATGGATAGAAGATTTCAGTATTAAAGTGGAGATGAAACAGGTAGGTCATAGACAAGAATCTGCCAGACTTGGAGGAATAGGTTCATGTGGAAGAGAACTTTGTTGCTCTACATGGATGAATGATTTTAGATCGGTTACTACAAAGGCAGCTAGATATCAGCAATTGGCACTAAATCCTCAAAAGCTTGCAGGTCAATGTGGTAAGCTAAAGTGTTGTTTAAATTTTGAGTTAGATCAATATGTAGAAATCATGAATACTTTTCCGTCTGCAAAAAGAAAGTTGATTTCTAAAACAGAAAAAGCTATTCATGTAAAGACAGACGTATTTCGAAAAATGATGTGGTATGTCATTAAAAACCAAGACACCAAGACATCCAATATGGTAAATTTTCATGTGGATGAAGTCAAGGCGTTACATAAAAAAATGGATGAAGGAGAAGCTGTAAACAAGTTAAAAAACATGGAAGTTGATTCTGCCTCTAATGAACATTCAAGTTCCATTTTATCTGATGATATTAACCGTTTTAATAAGAGATTTAAAAAGAGAAATGGATCAAAAAAAAGAAAGAAATGAAAAAATTGAGTTTACTAGGGTATTCGTTGTTTCTGTTGCTAACATGTCTCAGCTGTAAGAATGACAATTTATTATACACTTCTTTCCAAGAAATTAAAGATACTACTTGGTCATTTAAAGATAGTGTGTTTTTTAATTGGGAAATTGAAGACACCACAAAGTCATACACTGTTCAATTGAACATACGTCATACTACATCATATAAATGGGCTAATATTTTTCTTTTTTCGGATCTAGTTTTCCCAAATAATAAGGCAAGAAGAGATACGTTTGAATTTTATTTTTCAGATGATTATGGCCATTGGACTGGTGATAAATCAGGATTATTGGTAAAACATAAATTTCCTCTTTATGAAAGAGTTAAATTTCCGTTGAAAGGAGTGTACAGGCTCAATTTAAATCAAGCCATGAGAGATACCCAGCTTGTAGATTTAATGAATATAGGGATCGAAGTTTATACAAATCAAACTGCAGAATAATGCCCTACTATAATCACCATATTCATTCTAAGTTACCAAAAATTGGAACTACTATTTTTACCACTATGTCAAACCTGGCCAACGATCATGGAGCTATTAATTTATCTCAGGGATTTCCAGACTTTGATGTAGATGAGCGATTAAAGCATTTAGCTATTAAGTACATTAAAAAAGGACCACATCAATATGCACCTATGCAAGGCGCGTTGTCTTTAAGAGAAGCTATATATGAGAAGGTTAATGCGATGTACAATGCTTCTTATGATGTGGAAAATGAAATAACCATTACAGCTGGTGCAACTCAGGCTATTTACACGGCTATTTCCGCTATAATAAAAGAAAATGATGAAGTAATTTTATTTACACCAGCATATGATTGTTATGAGCCAGCTATTGAGATTTGTGGAGGTAAACCTGTGTTTTTTCAGCTTCAGGCACCGGATTTTGCAATTAATTGGGAGAAGGTTAAAAAATTAATTAGCCCAAAGACACGGATGATTATCATTAATTCCCCTCACAACCCTACCGGTTCAGTACTTACTAAAAAAGATTTTATAGCATTAGAGAAAATTATTTCAGATACGGGAATTATAGTTCTAAGTGATGAAGTGTATGAACACCTTGTGTATGACGACCATACTCCTCAGTCTGTAGTCTCGTATCCTAAATTAGTAAGTAGTGCCATTGCTGTTTTTTCATTTGGCAAGACCTTCCATGTTACGGGATGGAAATTAGGTTATGTATTAGCACCTGAAAATCTAATGCATGAATTTAGAAAAGTTCATCAGTTTAATGTTTTTTCATGTAATCACCCTTTTCAATTGGCTATTGCTGAATACATTAAGGATGAAGAGAATTACTTGAAGTTAAGTGCTTTTTATAATAAAAAAAGAAAGCTTTTTTTAGAAATGGTAAATGCATCTAGATTTAAAGCAGTTCCATCCAAAGGGACTTATTTTCAATTACTGAATTATGAAGAAATATCTTCGCTACCAGATATTGAAATGGCTAAGAAGATGACTATAGAAAATAAACTAGCAAGTATCCCAATTTCAGTTTTTTACCATGCAAAAATAGATCAGAAATTCTTGCGATTTTGTTTTGCAAAAAAAGATGAAACCTTAAAAAAAGCGGGTGAAATTTTGACTCAGCTTTAATTATTCACATTGACATCTTAAGATTTGATAGGAGATTAAAAATGCAGCCTAATATTTTCTTATATTTTTGGAATTATATGAGAATCATAACTTTACTATTAGTCTTTTTTCTTTCGTTTTCTGCCTCAGCACAAAACTTGATTGATGTTTATTGTTCCGAAGACAGTTGCAGTCATACCGTGATAGATCCTGAGTTAATAATGATAGAGCGATGGGATACGTTAGCTCAATCCAAGTTTTGGAAGTTAGTGATGAGTATGAGTAGTGATACTTGCATCGTGAATGTAGCTCATAATAGAAAAATCCTCGGGTATGTGGAGAAAGAGGCTTGGTTTTGCCAAACAGAGGATGAGAAAACAGAATATAAAGACTCTGTGATCAACTATAATTGTTTAGATAGTAATACTAGAATTTACATTACTTCCGGGAAGAAAGATTTTTATCTAATAGAAGAAGTGATACCTAGCATTTCCATGGCTATTGATATTTTTGACGAAAACCATGTTGATCCATGGTATGCTCAGTCCATATTACTTATTGAAAGCCCTGCAAAAATTAGGTATTCAAATGCGGGAGCTTATGGACCATTTCAATTGATGAAAAAAGTAGCTAGGAAAATGGGGCTTACCGTGAATAGCACTGTAGATGAAAGAAAAAACT
>CACAYQ010000087.1 GCA_902536695.1 uncultured Bacteroidota bacterium
ACTTTCTTGAGCGTCAGACCTCAGTATATTTCTTATGAAACCATTGAGATCTGCTCATTGGATAGTGCATTCTTGCAAGGAGCTTATCAAAACATGAGTGGACTTTACTATGATACTTTGAATAGCTCAAATGGTTGTGATAGTATAATAGTAACAGAGCTTCAGGTTAACTCAGTTTTATATGGAAGAGACACTTTGATTCTTTGTTATGGGGATAGTGCTTTACTTCAGGGGCAATACAGGTCTACACCAGGTTCATACATGGACGTGATCACTTCTCATGCAGGTTGCGATAGCATACACGTAACTGAGCTAATTATAGACTCATTAATATACACTACTACATCAAGAAACATGTGTTATTTAGACAGTACCTTCTTGGGTGGTAGCTACCAAACAACAGCTGGAATTTACCTAGATACACTTACTTCATTAAAAGGATGTGATAGCATTGTAGAAACTCAACTATTTGTGGATAGCATATTATTCGGAATAGATAGTTTGACCATTTGTCATGAAGACAGTACATTGCTTGGTGGAAGCTATCAAACAACAACAGGCATTTATGTAGATACACTTACTTCAAATGCAGGTTGTGATAGTGTTTTAACTACATACTTAACGGTATCACCATCGCTTGGTTCTTTAGATACAATGATTATTTGTAATCTAGATAGTGTGTTCCTTTCTGGAGGATATCAAACTCTTTCAGGTTCTTACATAGATACGCTTCCATCTATAAATGGCTGTGATAGTATAGTAGAAACCATATTGCAAGTTGATTCCATACTGTTTGGAGAGGAAACCCTTGAAGTTTGTTTTGGTGACAGTGTAGAGATTAATGGGGTTTACTACAACAGTTCAGTTCAAATAAGCGATACGATAACATCTATCGCAGGTTGCGACAGTATTCACACTGTTTATGTGAACGTAAGACCACCTGTATTCCTTCAGGACACCATCACGATTTGTGAAAATGATAGCGTATGGTTAGGAAACAGTTATCAAACCACAACGGGTATTTATATAGATTCGCTCACTGCATTATCGGGGTGCGATAGTATAATTCAAACTTCGTTAATAGTAACACCTACGGTTACACAGTTTAATACATTAACAATTTGTAATAACGATAGTGCTTACTTGGCTAATGCATATCAAACTCAAAGTGGTTATTACAATGATACCCTTGTTTCAAATTCAGGTTGCGATAGCATAGTGACCACCTATTTAGAAGTGATTCCAATTAGTTATTTCATAGATACCTTGACCATTTGTACAAATGATAGTGCTTATTTGGAGGGAGCTTATCAAAACACCAATGGAGTTTATATCGATACGACTACTGCTATATCTGGATGTGATAGCTTAATCATAACATATTTATTTACAGATACGGTACTTTATGGAAATACTTCTGTATCTGTTTGTAGTGGTGATTCATTATTTGTAAGTGGCGGCTATCAATTCATCTCTGGTACATATTATGATACGTTGACATCTTCTGCAGGATGTGATAGCATACTTCAAACCAACCTTACCATTGACCCATTAAATTACAATGTAGATGTACTGACTATCTGTAATTTAGATAGTGCCTACTTACAGGGCCAATATCAGACTACTCCTGGTTCTTACTTCGATACTTTAGTCTCATCTAAAGGCTGTGATAGTATAGTAGAAACACAACTTTTTATGGACTCTATCCTTTATGGGTTTGATTCTGTTTCTGTTTGCTTCGGAGATAGTGCATTAATATCAGGTCAGTATTACGATAATTCAGGTTATTATTATGATACTACTACTTCAAATGCAGGATGCGATAGCATCACGATTACCACATTATATGTTGAGCCCCAATTGGTGACCAATATCAATATTAGTATATGTAATTTAGATAGTATTTACCTCCAGGGAGCCTATCAAACAACTAGTGGGTTATATGTAGATACATTATCTTCAATCAATGCTTGCGATAGTATTGTAATTACTAGTCTTTCGGTAGATTCCATATTGATGGTAAACGATACGCTTTCAATTTGTTATGGCGATAGTGCACAAATTGGTAGTAGTTATTATGATATTTCTGGTACGTATAATGACACTACGATTTCTTCAGCCGGTTGTGATAGTATCACGTACACCTACCTTGATGTCCAGCCGTTAAGTTATTCATTAGACACGATAGATATTTGTTATGGAGATAGCATTTTCCTTGGATATGGTTTCCAAAGCACAACAGGAAATTATTTGGACATACTTACTTCCGCATCAGGTTGCGATAGTATAAGTGAAATACATTTAAATGTGAAACCACAAATCTCGCACGTGGATAGTGTTACTATCTGTTCATTAGATAGTATTTATTTACAAGGTGCATACAGAAATACAACTGGTATTTACTCAGATACATTATCTTCTATAACAGGGTGTGACAGCATTTTATTTACGCATTTAAGTGTTCAATCTGTTCTTTATGGATATGATACGGTGCATGCTTGTTTTGGTGATTCAGCATTGGTGTTCGGAACATATCAGCAAATTCCTGGAAATTATTATGATGTCACAAATTCAGTTGCAGGATGTGACAGCATAACAGAAATAAATTTAATTGTTGATCCATTAATTTTGACCTATGATACTTCTGTAATCTGTTACCTAGATAGTGCTTTGCTTTCTGGTGCGTATCAAAACACGACTGGTCAATATTTGGATACGCTTCAATCCATAGAAGGTTGTGATAGTATCGTTTATACCTATTTACAAGTAGATTCTACATTATATAATTCGGATAGCGTATCTATTTGTTATGGAGATAGTATTTTATTAGGAGGAGGTTATCAAACTACCTCAGGTATGTATTTAGATACTTTAATTTCATCTGCAGGTTGTGACAGCGTAGTGGATACTTGGTTAAATATATATCCATTGAATTATGTATACGATACAAGTTTTATATGTGTATTTGATAGTATTTATCTACAAGGAGATTTCCAAAATTCTTCTGGTTCTTATGTGGATACTTTATTAGGGTACAATGGTTGTGATAGTATAATAGAAACTTACTTATTTGTTGATAGTATTCTTACTAGTAATGACATCTTACCACTTTGTGCAGGAGATAGTATTTTATTAGGAAATCAATACATAACATCTGCTGGTCAGTATGAAGATACACTCACTTCTCTTGCGGGTTGTGATAGTGTAGTGACCTATGACATTCAACTAATACCTAGTGTTTATACATTCGATACTATTGCTTTATGCTTAAATGATAGTCTGTTCTTGCAAGGAGCATATCGAAATATATCAGGTGATTATGTAGACACCCTAACAGCACAGTCGGGTTGCGATAGTATTGTATATACTCACTTAGATATGTATAAATGGATATTAGTTAATGTAATAGACCAACTTTGTGGCGGGGATAGTGTATTAATTGCTGGAAATTATGTGACTACGCCAGGAACATATTTCAATTATTTACAAACTTCAGCAGGCTGTGATAGCATTATTCAAATAACCTTACTAGGTTCACCTAATTCAAGTGTAACTATTTATGATTCACTCACCCTTTGTCAGGGAGATTCCGCTTACTTAGATGGTCAATACCAGTCTACTCCTGGCACATACATCGATGTTTATCAAACCTATTTAGGATGTGACAGTACCATAATCACATACCTAGAAATTGATTCTGTTCCGTTGACGCAAGAATTTGTATCTATTTGTTATACAGATAGCTTCAATTTAAATGGTACATATTATAACACTTCTGGATTCTACTATGATACGTTAGTCAGCGCTAACGGATGTGATAGTATTATTGAATATGAACTATTAGTGGATACGTTTGTGTATGTAACTCAAACAATCACCATATGCTCAAATGATAGTCTTCAAATTGGATCTAATTATTATGACTCGTCTGGAATATACAATGATACCTTAATTACAGGGTCAAGTTGTGATACCATTTTTATTATTGAGTTAAAAACAAATATGATCTATGATACCATTATTCCAATTATTACGTGTGATAGCTACATTACAAATAATGGTGATACTATTTCGGTAACAGGTTTATTTACCGATACATTAATTTCAGATAATGGCTGTGATAGTTTGATTACGTATGATGTTACCGTAAATAATAGCTATGCTACGCTGATAGATACTATGGTGTTCTGTGATACCTTGATTTTGCCAAATGGCGATTCTACGTTCTCGTCAGGTTTATATTATGATTCTTTATTAACCCTAAATGGTTGTGAT
>CACAYQ010000088.1 GCA_902536695.1 uncultured Bacteroidota bacterium
CTTTATGAAATACTTCCAATTAATACTTATTATAACAGTTTGCACACTATCTTGTTCTAAGGAGACTATTTACGATTTAAAGCAAGAAATGGATTGTGAAAAGTGGGATGGTTATCATAAATTCATCTATGATCCAATCATTGTTGATGAAGAATGTAATTGTATTGTAGCCGGAAAAGTAAAATACTTACAGAATTGTGAAACGAAAGCATTAGTTCACTACGGAAATGGAGTATGTGACAATATTGCTTTAAAAATTAGTTGCATAGAAGGAAACTGCTACGATAAAGACGGTAACCCATACGATGTTCAAGAATTCACCATAGATTGTAATGGTAATTCTATTCAAAATGGAGAAGTGAACACTAATGAGCTCGATGACTTATTTAATCCCTTAACTGGACCTCAACCCTAATTCTTTTTTCTAAGTTTTTTAAATGAATTGCTTTAAGCTTTTTAATCTAATTGCAATTTTTTCATCTATAGCTTGTGGCAAAGTAAATAAAGATTGTAACCAAAATACTTATCCAAATGCAGCTACTCAGTATTGGTATGCTTCTCATCAAGGTTCTCAGGAAGAATCACATGGACATTTCATCTTGTCTTGCCAAGACGGAGGATTTGTTCAAATTGGCGAAACTGGATTCCTGCCTAATTCAGCAAAATTACTGATTGTGAAAACAGATGAGAACGGCATTCTATTGTGGAAAAAAGAATTTCATCAAAATGGACACAATCTTGGTAATTCAGTTCTGGAAGTTGATGATGGATATATATTATGTGGAGAAATCGATCAAAATAGTGCCTTAATTAAATTGGATAAAACAAATGGGAATGTAATTTTCAATTCTAATATTGATAATGGAGGGTTAGATGCATTTGAACACATAGCAAAAACACACAATGGATTTCTAGCAGTTGGATATAATCAAGCCTATGATATTACCAACACTTTTTATACGGAAGGTTATGGTTATGCTACGTTTTTAGATTCCAATGGACAAAAGATAAGTGGTGTTGACTTAAGTAACTATATTTCTCATGCTTACCGGATTAATGCTCATAACAATCACTATTACATTGCTGGATTGTCCTTCAATGCGGAATCATATGTGCTTTTAGAAATGGATAGCACTGGTCAGGTTATTTGGAATAAAGAATATGGCGGATCAAGTTCTGATCATTGTTTTGGTATGGATTTATCGAATGATGGTTTTATTTTTCTTACTGGACATACGTTGTCAGGAACAGAAAACTGGGATACGTACACGATCAAAATTAATTTTCTAGGAGATGTAGTTTGGGAATCCAAAAAAGGCAATCCAAGAGGTTTTAATCCTAAGTTTATTCATGATGAAGCATGGGATGTTAAAGCTACAACTGATGGTGGGTGTATAGTGGTTGCCGGAACTGGAGATGAATATGGAAACTACAATAGAAAGTGTGGAAATGATGGAGATAACTCGAACACATGGCATGTGTATTTAATTAGATATAACTCAAACGGAGAAGTAGTATGGGAAAAAACATTTGGAGGTGATGAAGGAATGGACTGGGCAGGTGAAGCCATAGACCTAACGAATGATGGAGGTTCAATTATTGCTGTGGATGACGGTTCATTTGGGTTTTTAAAAACATCAAATATTTGAATTTAACATAAGGAGAAATGAAAAAACCAGGAAATACCAAATTACCAAGTACAGATGAAGAGTTAAAAGCACTTGCTGCTAAGGAAAAAGGCAAATATACCTATGCAGTTAATGACTATTTTGCTAAGCCAAAATCATCTTCATTTCAATTATCTCCCAACGGTACTTTTATGAGCTACAGAGAAAAAGATGAAAATCTTAAAAAACATGTATACGTTAAAAATATCAAATCAGGTGAAGTAAAACGAGTTATTGAAGAAAAAGAGGAGCTAATAAGAGGTTACGGTTGGGCTAATGATAGCAGACTAGTATATGTCATGGATAAGGGAGGCAACGAAGATTATCATTTATTTGCGGTGGATATTGACGGAAAAAATCAAAAAGAATTAACTCCTTATAAGGGCGTTAAAGTGAATATTCTTGAAATGCTAAAAGAAGACAAAGATCACATGATTATATCTATGAACAAAAATAACGCAGAGGTTTTTGACCCATATAAAATCAATATCAAGAATGGGGAAATCGAGCAGCTTTATGAAAACAAAGACATCACTAACCCAATAGCCAATTATGTTTTTGATAAAGATGGTAATCTTAGGGGGTATGCCAAATTAAAAGATGGAATGAACTATGAAATCTATTACCAAAAATCAAATGGAAAATTTGAAGTGATCTTAGAAACAAATTGGGACGACTCCTTCTATATTTCCAATTTTAATTATGCATCGACCAATAAAAATGAAGCTTATGTCGTATCGAATTTAACCAGCGATAAATCTGAAATATTCCGATACGATTTAGAAAAAAATGAAGTTCTTGAAAAGTTATTTGGTCACGAAAAATACGATGTAAACGGTCTTGCTACGTCAAGAAATCGAGGTTGGGAATTAGACTATTTCAGCTATGAAGGCGAAAAATATCATATTATTCCGATTAGTGATTATTACAAAAAATTACATGCCAGATTAAAAGAAGAGTTTCCAAATCATGAATTTTATGTTTCGGATAAAACAGATGATGAGACTCAATATCTTATTTACGTAACCAGCGATAGATTATATGGAAAATACTATGCCTATGACGTTCAAAAAGATGAAATAAAGCTTCTTTTTGATTTAATGCCTCAGCTCAAGGAAGAGGATATGGCTGAAATGCGTCCCATTTCTTTCGAGAGTAGAGATGGCCTAACACTTCATGGATATATTACTTTGCCAAAAGAAGCTGTTGAAGGTGAAAAAGTACCCTTGATTGTAAATCCCCATGGAGGTCCACAAGGGGTTAGAGATTCGTGGGGGTTTAACCCTGAATCTCAGCTATTTGCAAGTAGAGGATATGCCACTTTGCAAGTAAATTTCAGAATAAGCGGTGGATATGGAAAGGCTTTTTTAAGGAAAGGCTATAAACAAGTTGGAAGGAAAGCTATGGACGATGTGGAAGATGGTCTAAAATACGTCATTGAACAAGGTTGGATTGACCCTGAAAAGATAGCTGTTTATGGTGGCAGTCATGGAGGATATGCAGTATTGAGAGGTTTAACTAAAACACCTGATTTATATACTTGTGGTATCGATTACGTAGGGGTTTCTAACTTATTTTCTTTTATGGAAACTATTCCGCCTTACTGGAAACCTTACTTGAAAATGATCAAAGCTATTTGGTACGATCTAGATGTAGAAGAAGAAAAACAAATCATGAAAGAAGTTTCACCTGTATTTCACATTGATAAGATTAAAAAACCACTATTTGTGGTTCAAGGGGCAAATGATCCAAGAGTTAATATTGATGAAAGTGATCAAATAGTGGAAGGTTTAAGAGCAAATGGAGTTTCAGTTCCCTACATGGTGAAATACGATGAAGGACATGGATTTGGAAAAGAAGAAAACAGAATGGAATTTTATAGTGCTATGATGGGGTTTTTAGCTGAAAACCTTAAAAAATAATTTAAGTTCTTTTACCAAATGCAACAATGTTGCATTTATTTATATATTTGCCGAAATTAAATTTTCGTTCAAATGTTCAGAAGCGTTTTACTTTTTACTATAATTCTTTTTTTAAGTTTAATACAATCTCAAGCCCAATCGGTTAGCGGAAAAGTTTTAGATAAAAACACAGAATCTGCAATTCCATATGCAAAAATATATTGTTTAGAAACTCAAAATGGAGTTATCGCTGATAGTACAGGCAATTGGCAATTAGACAACATGATAAATAATCAGATGACTTTACAAATCTCTGCAGCTGATTATGGAAATGAGATGATTAAAGTTAATGCTTCAGGTAATGAAATTATAGTTAAACTAAAACCAGAACACATACATTTAGATGAGGTTATTATTTCCACATCAGATTCTAAACTTCAGCGGTACAGTACGTTTCCTGTAGAATCAAGAAAAATAGCTGATTTAAATAAAATTGAACAAACCAATATTGTAGAAGCTTTAACCAACATTCCAGGTGTCTATAATTTATCCACTGGAAATGGAATTGCTAAACCTGTCATAAGA
>CACAYQ010000089.1 GCA_902536695.1 uncultured Bacteroidota bacterium
CTTAATTTAACCCATTGAACTTCTTCAAATCCATTCGTAATAATATGCATATGAAAATGGTCTTTTAGAGCCTCAAGAAGATCGATAGTACCATCTATCAAAATGGTCCTATTTGGTGAATTATGTACATAATCATTTCCTAATTCATCTGCCAATTTTTTATCATCTATTCCAAAATGAAGTAAGGTTTTCATAAAACGCTCAGATCTTAGTTTTTCTTTTGTAATTAAATTTTTACGATAGTCTTCCCAACACTGATGATTTATCTTTTTGTACACTTTTATAAACTCATTTTGAAGTGATATACCTCTTTGATGCAGTTTGTGAACATGATATAAGTTGACCAATTCTTCATGAGAATTAGTTTCAAAATCCCACAATGTTCTATCCAAATCAAAAAATAAGTGATTTATACCCATTAGTGAAAAATAAAATGATTTAAGTAAGTGAGTAGTGTAGAAGTAAACACTAATAACGTAGTTACATAAAAGTAGGTATATCTTCTTTTTCCATAAAACTTAACCACAACAAAAGTGCCAATTGGAATAGAAAGGAATAAGGGCGCTAGTGTACACAACAGGAGAAACCCTCCATTAGAATTTTTAATCTTTACAATAATTCTATTTCTTTTCTTAAAGTTCTTTTTTCTTTTCTTGGGTTTAAAATAAGATACCCATTTTGAGGTTGTATTGGAATGGAAAATAGACTTAGAAATGAAAAAAAAAACATTAAAGCAAAAGACAGCTCCAAGAGTTGACGAAACTAATATTTCAGTAAAACTTAAATTAGTGGTAGCCTCAGCAATGGACGCAGCAAATAAGAATTTAACGTGAGCTAAAAAAAAAACATATATGTATAAAGACCAACTAATCATCCTTTTTAGTTCCGTAAGCGAGGTCTCCAGCATCTCCTAACCCTGGAACAATGTAAGATTCTTTGGTCATCTCTTTATCTATAGCACCAATCCATATTGTGGTATCTTCTGGAAGGTGATTTTTTACAAAGTCTACTCCTTCCTGACTAGCAATTACACCCACCACATGTATTTTTTTAGGGACGCCTCTTTTAAGCAGAGCTTTGTGAGCCAATACCATGGATCTACCAGAAGCCAACATAGGGTCATTCAACAGAACTGTTTTACCTGCTAAACTTGGGCTAGACATATACTCTATTTCCACATCAAATTCCTCTTCAGATGTATGTTTTCTGTAAGCCGAAATAAAGCAATTTTCTGCAGCATCAAAATAATTTAATAAACCTTGATGAAGAGGTAATCCAGCTCTTAAAATAGTGGCTAAAACTAATGGTTCGTCAATTAAATTCATTTGAGCTGTTCCTAAAGGAGTAATAATATTTTTACTACTGTAATGTAAATGTCTGCTAATTTCTAATGCTGAAATCTCACCTAATCTTTCAAGATTACGCCTAAATCGCATAGCATCAGATTGGATATTTTTATCTCTTAGTTCAGAAAGGAATGTATTGTATATTGAGTTACTATCTTGAAAGTTTATTACAGTCGGCATCTTTTGTATTTTTATCTAAAATAAAAATTTAGTTTTTAGTGGTAAAGTAATTAAGTATAATAACAGTAATTATAACTACCAACTCCCTTCAAAAACCTCTTGCCAATCTGACCACCTGTCTACATTAGACAACGATTCATTGTGCCAAATAGAAGTAAAAGTGCCCTTAACTTCAGCCACATTTTTTCGAAGTATTTGAACTTTGTCCAACGCCATCTTTGTATTCAATTTTAAGTGGTCGTTTAAGACACCATCCATATAAGCAAACGGATGAACTTTTAAATCGGTTTGGACTTCATTTTCCAAATCATAGAAATTAAAAGGCGTACATGTACCCGCTCTGAAACCAATTTGATCAGCATAACCCATGCTGTAATCATCTGTGATACCATATGCTAATAGCTGTTGGTAGGACTTAGGCAAAGAAAACTTCAAAAAATGAAACCGATTGTGGTGTACTGATTTACCTAATATGTGCTCCAACCTTTGTTTTTCTATCCCAATCATCTTTGAATTTTTATTGGAAGCATAGGATGGATGGATTCCTATTGTTGAGGTGTTCCCAAGTTGCTTTATCAATGATATCATTTTAGGATGATCAAATCGGATATTTTTATCGTATTGAGCATAATCACCTAAAAGAAAGAAAAATAGTACCTCCAACTTTTGATTTTTACTAAAATGTTGAATATAAGAGTAGGTGTCATAAGGGTCTTTCGAATTTCTCATATAAGTACCCCATCGCTGTTTTAATTTAGTAGGTTTTGTTAAACCGTCTTTTAGAGTACCCGCAGTAGTTCGTAATATTCCTTTGTGCTTAAATGCATAAGCATTATCTATATCAATAGTGCAATATTGCTTAAAGTTTCTTGTAATCTTATAATTTGAATTAAAATGATGATTTACATGTTCTAGTAATCTAAATACCCATTGGTCTACTACAGGTTTGAATTGCTGCTTTTCCCTTACTAATATAGATTGATTGGCTACGAATCTACCATGAATATCAGACTGATTAGAATCATATTCTTCCATTCTAGAAATCAAATAAAATATGGCACTAAAAACATCGAACGGATGATGGCCATTTTTCATACGAAATAAGCAGAAATAGGCCAAATCAGAATCAGCGTGGGGATTAATGTGGTCTTTTGAGAATAACAATCCTGATGGAGAAATTTCATAACAATTGATTGGTAGTTCTTCATCAGAATAATTTATCACATGATCCGTTAAAGAAGAATCGTCTGTACAAATTTGATAGGGTATTTGAGCTATATCTCTAAAAATAAACTCAACTGTATAGGTAAGTCTTTTAGATTTATTTTTGGTGTATACTGAGATCATCCAAACTGATTGAGCATTTCCTCTAAAATAAATTCAGCTGCCTTACCGTCACCAAATACAGGTGGAAAATTTAAATTTTCAGCTTTCATAAAGTGGTCTACTGCATTAAGAATTTTATCTTGGTCCGTATCTACTATTGTGGCGCATTTGGCTCTTGTAATTTCCACCCATTCCGTTTGAAGACGTAGAATGACACATGGTTTTTGGAAAAAATAAGCTTCTTTTTGAACTCCTCCACTATCAGTTATAATTAAAGTGGATTTTTTTTCTAATGCAATCATATCTAAAAATGAAACAGGTGGAATAATCTTTATGTAGGGAGATTGGTCAAGCTTTTCTTGAATTACTTTATCCAATAAAGCTTCTTTCATTTTTAATGTCCTAGGATGTAAAGGTAGTACTAAAGATATCTTGTGTTTTTCTGTTAGATTTAAAAAGGATGAAAATATGGCATTAATTTTAGTAGCGTCATCCGTATTATCATTGCGATGAACAGTAGCTAAAATATAGGGCTGATCTTCTAAATTTAAATTTTGTAGAACTGTTGATTTTTGATCACTTAATTTCGAAAAATATATAGTATTATCATACATCACATCTCCGCAATGATAGATATTGGGCTCATCCGCAGAAGCATTATGACTAACGTGTGTTGAAAAACCTTCCTTTATCAAATTTTGATAACCTGTTTCCGTTGGAGAAAACAATAAAGTTGAGCTATGATCACACATTATTCTGTTAATTTCTTCGGGCATTTTTTTATTAAAAGACCTCAACCCAGCTTCAATATGAACTATTGGTACATGAATTTTAGATGCAGCTATAGCGGAAGCAAGAGTAGAATTTGTGTCACCATAAACTACGATGGCATCTACATTTTTTTCTAACAAAACTTGTTCTATTTTTTCTATCATTAGAGCCGTTTGTTTCCCATGTGATGATGAGCCTACATTTAGGTTTATGGAGGGTTTTGGAATATTTAATTCTTCAAAAAATACATTGGACATATTTTGATCATAGTGTTGACCCGTGTGGAGTATAATTTCTTCAATTTGAGGAAATTTAT
>CACAYQ010000090.1 GCA_902536695.1 uncultured Bacteroidota bacterium
CAATGCAAATCATGAATTGGATGAAAAATTTTCCATTTCTCATATTGGTTCTTTTACCCCTTCACGAAACCATACGGTACTATGGAAGGCGTTAAGTCATTTAGTAGATGAACAAGAAGAATTTAAATCAAAGCTAGAAATTAAATTAATTGGTAAAGTTGATTATTCAGTTTTACAATCTATTAAAGATTTTGGTCTTGAAAGGTATTTAAAAAAAATAGATTACGTATCCCACAATGAAGTGATTAAGCATCAGAAAACATCAAAATTGTTGCTGTTAATGGTGAATGATACACCCAATGCTAAAGGTATAGTTACAGGAAAAGTTTTTGAGTATATGGCATCTAAAAGACCCATACTAGCCATTGGTCCAAAAGATGGAGACTTGGCAGAAATTTTAGCTAAAACTAGTTCGGGACTTGTTTGTGATTATGATAATGCAGAAAATTTATCATCAACAATTTGGAGAATTTTTAAAGGTGATACGAAGTTTGAAAATAATATTTCATTGTACTCAAGAGTTGAATTAACAGAGAAATTAGTTAAATTACTTAATGAAGTGATTTCATAAATATGTTGAATTTCGAAAACACAGAGTCAGCTTTTGAATACCAATCCAAAAAAGAATTAAAAAAGGCCTACCTTCTTTTTTCATTGTTAAAATATCCCTTTTTAGTAAAACTAGGTAGCATATTAACTGTCATTGCATTCAAGATGGGTTTACCCATTAAATCAATTGTCAAAACAACTATTTTTAGACAATTCTGTGGAGGTGAAACGGTTGATGAAAGTGAAGACAGAATTAGTCAATTAGCTTGGTACAACGTTGGAACTATACTTGACTACTGTGTTGAAGGTAAAGAAAATGATAATGATTTTGAAAAAACGAAGGGTGAGATAATCCAAAGCATAATTAAAGCTAAAGAAAATCAACATATACCATTTTCAGTTTTTAAAATTACAGGGCTAGGTCCTTCTTCCATCATTCGAAAAGCAAATTATCATGAAGAATTGGATGATAAAGAAAAACTAGCATTAAAAAGTATCAAAAAACGAGTTAATGAGATTTGTAAAAAGGCACATGATAATCAGGTTTCGGTTTTTATCGATGCAGAAGATAGCTGGTTTCAGGACTTAATTGATGAATTAGCACTAGATATGATGTTAACTTATAATAAGAAATCTGCCATTATTTTTAATACCATTCAACTTTACAGACATGACCGTTTACATTACATGAAAAACTTAATCACAAAATGTAAAGATAGTAATGTGAAATGTGGTTTAAAACTAGTTAGGGGAGCCTACATGGAAAAGGAAAGGGAACAGGCTAAAATTAATGGATATGAAGATCCCATTCATACCACAAAGCAGGATACAGATAAAGATTATAATAAAGCAATAGATCATTGTCTAAATCATATCGATGCGCTATCCATTTGTGCAGGAACACACAACGAATTCAGCACGAAATACCTTACTGAAAAAATGTCAAAACTGAATCTTAAAAATAACGATAACAGGGTATGGTTTGCACAACTTTTAGGGATGAGTGATCATATAAGTTTTAATCTTTCCAAAAATGGATATAATACTGCAAAGTATGTTCCATATGGCCCGATTAAAGAAGTGTTACCCTATTTAATCAGAAGAGCTAAAGAAAACACATCAGTTACTGGTCAAACAGGGAGAGAACTTAGCCTCATTAAAAAGGAAATCAAAAGAAGAAAGTCAGGGAATATATCTTAGAGGTGTTTTTGTGTTCTTAATACTTTTAATATATACTCTTATTGATCCAACAATAATTTCAGCTTCTACATAAATAGGGATTTTATTTTCATCATTTGTTACAAAAACATCCATTTTTTCATTTCCCTTAAAAATAGTTCCTGCTATCAACTCAATTTCAAAATGTATACACTCTATTTTTCTGTTCAGTTGATCTTTTATCTTCTTTAATCCATTGTAAATTATGGATACGTCATTATATAATTCCTTATCTAATATGAGATCTAATGGAATGGTATCTCCTTTTGATAATTTTTGAAATGGAATAGCTCTTGCAAAATATACTGAACTAATAATATCAAAGCTACATTTTGATATAACCAGTGTTTCGTTCTTTTCTACATTTCTTCTTTTTTCGTGAACTTCAGAAGTTAGGTTGTTATAATTAAAGTCGTAATCATAATTTAAATAAAAGTCACCCTCTCTTACTCGTCTTATAAAATGTAAAGGATCATGAGTCTCTTTTTCGATAAAACTGGCATATTTATCTCTTACCTTGAAAAACCAATCATAACTTTTCAATGTTCTCCCTTTACCTTCTACATAATAACAGGGTTTATTATTGAATATGGAATCTTTAACAATAAATCGAACTTTTGCTGCAGAAACCCAATTATTACCCATCAAATAATCTACATCATAAATTAGTTCTTCACCACCAATGAATGGAAGAATGCTTGGTTTGCATTGAGTTTGCCCCCATGATCTATAAGATGCTAACAATAAAAGTAATAAGAGAGTCTTCTTATTAACCAGGTTCATTTACGTTTGCTGAAATTTTAAGAATGGTATTTTCAGGTTCAGTATTTGCGCTAACTGTAACTGTTTTAGTCTGGTTTCCTTTTTGTTTTGCGGGTTTATAGACTACATCTATTTGTCCTGTCTTTCCAGGCATGATTGGATCTTTGGGATAATTTGGAACTGTACATCCACAAGACCCTCTCGCATTTTTAATGATCAGTGGCTCTAGACCCGTATTGGTAAAAGTAAAAGAGTATTTGTTCTCTGTATCTTGCTCTATATTACCAAAATCATGACTGTCATTTGAAAACGCAATGGTTGTTTTTGGTGTTTTATCAAGATTGATATTTGGGTCAGTAAGTGGGCTGTTTTCTAATTGGTTTTTGAACTCTTGTATTCCATTTTTTGCCTTAGGATCAGCAGGGATGTAAACCTTATCATTTGATTTTACAAATCTATTTTCATTTTTATTTCCAAATAGGGCATATAAGGAAATGGCTAGGGCTAGCCCAGAAATTATAAGAGAAATATTGCTTTTATCTTGCATGTTATTAATTATTATTCATAGCTAATTTAGAGAAGGCTTTGTCATCTTTTAAAAGTTCAAGCGATTTCTCTAATGCATTATTTAGATCATTAATGATTTGATAGAATTTTTTATAGTTGAATAAATCCTGCGCAATATTTGCCTTCAATCTTGTATGAATTACGTGTTTTGCCTTATTGTACTGATCTTCTTTGAATTCTAATCCTTCAACTTCAGCATATTCGATTAATTCATCAACTGCATTTTGTGTGTCAAATTTGGAATTAAACTTGTCAAAGTTTGGATACTTTTTTTCTAAATATTCTCTGTTTTTATTGACCCATGATAGCGCAAATTGATTAAATATACCTTTTCGAATCAATTTATTAAAATATGCACTAGTACCTGTGGTGTCAAGGGGAACAAAATGGTCTGGAATGATACCTCCACCTCCGTAGACTGTTCTTTCTTTTAATAGAGTTTGGTATGACTCATTAGAGTTGAATTTCATACTGTCGGCATTGAATGATTCACCAGAGTTGTATCTGCTGAACTTTTCTTTTCTATAGGCCATAGATCCCTCCTCGTAGGGTTTTTGAATACATCTCCCACTTGGTGTGTAATATTTGGAGGTAGTTATCCGAACTTGAGAACCATCAGGAAGCTCTATCGGTTTTTGAACTA
>CACAYQ010000091.1 GCA_902536695.1 uncultured Bacteroidota bacterium
CCTTTTGTTTTACAAACCGGACCAGCTGTCAGAAATGATACAAAACTCATTGAAAGACAGCTAAGCATCCTCAAAAACGAACATGAATTAAGAGAAATTTACGATCTTTTCACTCGCCAAATCATACAAAAACACCACCATGAGTTATAAAAAAAGACTTGCTCACATAACTACTTTTGCCTTTGACGTTGATGGAGTTTTAACAGATGGGTCCATTATTCTTGAAAGCAGTGGTGAAATGGTTAGAACCATGCACACTAAAGACGGATATGCACTACAACATGCCATTAAGAAAGGATTTAATATTGTTATTATCACAGGTGGCAATTCTACCATGGTAAAAAAAAGACTTGAGGGACTTGGAATTCAAGATGTATTTCTTTCTGCTCATCACAAGCTACCTATTTTAAGGTCCTACTTGGGTCAAAAAAATATTGATCCAAAAAATGTATTATACATGGGAGACGACATCCCAGATTTTGAATGCCTAAATTTAGTAGGCATTTCTACTTGCCCAAGAGATTCAGCAGTTGAAATTAGAGAAACTTGTGACTATATATCTCATGTAGATGGTGGGAAAGGAGCAGTAAGAGATGTAATAGAACAAGTTCTCCGAATTCAAGGAAAATGGATGGATGAAGATGCACACAAATGGTAAAAAACTACTTGAAGTCCATTCGATTTGTAAATCTAATTTTACTTTTTTTACTTTTTTGGGGACTTTTAATTCAGCATGAGTCAAAACCTTTTTTTTCTTCTGTAAATTTAGATACCCTTTTATTAAGTTTATCTATCATCCTGACTACCGCATCAGGTTATCTCATCAATAATTTCTTTGACTTTAATAGTGATGCCATTAACGGAAAAAATCAATTTTATTTTTCTAAGAGTCATTATCTCATTTCGTATATCATTCATGTTTTATTATCGTTCATATTCATTTTTATAACAGATTTATCTGGAGCCTGGATACAACTCGTGTTCTATTGTCACTCGCTTGTTTTATTTTACTCTGTTTTCTTACAGCATATACCCATAATTGGAAACCTTTCTGTAGCAGTCCTCTGTGGAATTGTGGTTTACATACCCCATATTTTACAAACAGGATTTCAATGGAACAATAATTTCAACTTACATGAGGCCAATGCTGAGTTGCTTGTTATTTTTAGTATGCTATTTACTCTTGCAAGGGAATTAATTAAAGACGTTGAAGATTTAAAAGGTGATCAAAAAACAAATTCCAATACAATAGCTGTTGCATTTGGAGTAAGAACTTCTAAAATGTTAATCATATCTGTATTTTTTACTTCATTTCTTATATTAGTTTACAGCTGTTTAATGACTCCTTTTACTATTAATAGTCTTTGTTTTTTTATCCCCACTGTTGTTATTACAGGGCTCTTAATTTTTAAATCCTTTAAATCAAACAGCAGAGATGCTTTTACTGAGCTAAGTAAATTGGTGAAAATTCAATTTTTCACTGCTACCGTGTGGCTATATTTTGAAGTAATTTTATGAACTTATTAAACGAAAAAATCAGCGACTATAGTGTTGTTTTAGCATCTAAATCGCCAAGGAGACGTGAACTATTGTCCCATATAATTACAGACTTCAAAATTGTGAGTGCTGATATTAATGAAGAATTCTCACCACATTTAAAAATAAACGGAATCGCTCAACACATAGCTGAAAAAAAAGCCAACTTCTATTTAGAAAAGGTAAAGGCTAATGAGATCTACATCACTGCAGATACTATTGTTATATTAAATAATAAAATCCTGGGCAAACCAGCTGATGAAAAGGATGCATTTAACATGTTGAAATCTCTTTCCGACAAATCACATTTGGTTCACACAGGAGTATCTATTATTTTCAACAAGAAGATTCATTCCTTTTACGATGAAACTAAAGTGACTTTTTATCCTTTAAGTAATGAGGAAATTAAAGACTATATAAATCGATGTCAACCATTTGATAAGGCAGGTTCATACGGCATTCAAGATTGGATGGGTTTTGTAGGCATAAAAAATATGCAAGGAGACTTCTTTAATGTGATGGGACTACCCTTACATAAACTATACAGAAAGTTAAATTGGTTACTTGGATAAGAAAGAACCTATAGCCATTTCATAAGATTTTAAACCGAAACCCGTCACTACCCCTTTACAATTTTTAGCTAAAAGCGAATGATGCCTGTAATCTTCTCTAGTATGGACATTACTAATATGTACTTCCACAACGGGAACTTCTATGGCAGCTATAGCATCACTAATGGCTACCGATGTATGCGTGTAGCCACCTGCATTCAAAACTATTCCATTGTAAGTAAAACCCACTTCATGTAATTTGTTAATTAATTCTCCCTCTATATTGCTCTGATAGTAATGTAAATCTAGTGCTGGAAAAACAGTTTTTAGCTGGTCAAGATACGTTTGAAAAGAAGTATTACCGTAGGTATCTGGCTCTCTAGTACCAAGTAAATTTAAGTTCGGGCCATTAATTATTATTATCTGCATTCTTCTAAAAAATTCTATTTCCAAAGGGAAATAATGTTTTTTACATTATATCTAGATTACTTAAGTTGATGTTTCAAAATTACAAAAGTGATGGAAGCTGTGAAAAAACTAATTAAAAAATATACGCATTACCATAAGAATCTATGTCACTTTATAAAGTTAATACTTATGGGGTAAGTATAAATTTCACCTTTAAAGGACCTAATAGAACCCAAAATGGTAAAAACAATAGAGCAAACCACTAACACAACTAGCAATAGAACACCTGTAGAAATAAATATAAAACTTTGTGTAGCTATTGAAAAAAGAAAAATGGATAAGGTAATTAGCGTGTAAATTAAACTGCTAATAATCCAATTCATTATTCTCTTACCGTGCTGGTCCACCTCAACATATTCGTCTTTATTTACATACCACATGACTATTGGAATTACAATTCCACCGAAGGGAATAAAAAAACCTGAAAACTGAGACAAATGCATTAACATGCAATATTGATTTAACTCCATCCCCCAAGGGTTACTCATTTTTTTAGGGTTAATCATTTTGAGGATAACTATACATTTTATTTAACGTAATCATTTTTTACCACAAGGGCATATTGGTCATTTTCCAATGTAAGATAACCCAGTTCATACACAAAATAATACACTTTATCTTGCTTAGTCTTGTACGTATTAGTGAAATAATTGAAGTTAAATCCATGAAGTAAAAGCTTTTCTTTTGTGGTTATTGACTTTTCTTTTCCATCTAACAGACTTGCTATTATTTTTCTGTTTTTTCTTAAAATCACATTAATATTCCTAACAAAATCGTTAGTTGTTTTATTAACTCTGTTATTATATGTATTTCGACATTGATCATTACAAAATTTTTTGTCTACTCTTCCAAATAGAGGGTGATCACATTCTAGGCATAGTTTACTAACAACTGTCATATGGAGAATTGAAAAATTAGGGTGCAAAAGAATTCATAAAAACTGAATATCCAAAATCAATATCGAATACTTATTCTTAAATTCATGAAATCAAATCAAATGTATTGAACGGTAAGAATTTTAAGCTATTGACCATTCTTTTGCTATTTCCATCCTTATTTTTTGGAAATAATAATTCTACAAAGATAGATTCTCTTAAGACCGTAATTGATCATGCAAAACACGATACAGATAGAGTTAAAGCATATAA
>CACAYQ010000092.1 GCA_902536695.1 uncultured Bacteroidota bacterium
CCCAACTCCAACTATATCTGGCACAACGGGTGGAACGTTTAGTTCTACAACTGGATTAAGTATCAATTCCTCTACTGGTGAAATTGATATAGCAGCATCCACCGCAGGAACATACACGGTATCTTATGTAACGTCAAGTAATTTATGTGCAGTAACTGGAACATTTGACGTAACCATTACAGACGATGAAGACGGTACATTTACCTATGCATCAGCAGAGTATTGTGTCTCGGGTAGTGATCCAACTCCAACCATAACGGGTACAACAGGTGGAACATTTAGTTCAACTGCGGGGTTAAGCATTAACGCATCAACTGGTGAAATCGATTTATCGGCATCCACGGCAGGTACATATACGGTATCTTATTTAACGTCAAGTAACACTTGTGCGGTGACTGGCACATTTGATGTAACTATTACAACAGATGAAGATGGAACCTTCTCTTATGCAGGTTCTTCTGGCACCTTACAAACCATATACTCTGAAGATTTTACAGGCCAAAATGGAAAAGGCTGGATTTATAATTCAAGTGATTTTACAGGTGTTGATTGGACCATGGATGTAAGTGCAGCATCTCTAACTTCTAATAGTGATTACTACAGAATAGTTAACGAAAGACTTGAAGCACGAAATGTAGATGGCTCAGTCTTTTGGTACTCTCCACAACAAAATATTCTTGGATTTCAAAATGTATCATTATCTGTTGATTTGAGTGAATTTGGTACTCTAGAAAGTACTGATTATTATAAAGTAAGCGTTAGTATAGATGGAGGTGCTTACCAAAATATCAATGATTTAGGAGGTACGAATGGTTATAAAGCTAATGACTTCACATCTGCAACTGCTTCCGTATCGGGTCTAAGTGGAAGTACCATCCAAATTAGAATTGAGATGAAAAATTATGATATTTATGAATATCATAGAGCAGATAACATTTTATTAACAGGAACACCAACTGAGTATTGTGTGTCAGGAAGTGACCCAATACCAACCATAACGGGTACAACGGGCGGAACGTTCAGTTCTACTACTGGATTAAGTATCAATGCATCCACTGGTGAAATTGATTTATCTGCTTCCACAGGTGGAACATATACTATCTCATACCTTACTTCAAGTAATTTATGTGCAGTAACAGGTACTTTTGCTGTAACCATAACGAACGATGAAGATGGAACATTTACCTATGCTGCAGCTAGCTATTGCCACACAGGAAGTGATCCAACCCCAACCATATCAGGTACTACAGGTGGTACATTTAGTTCAACAGCTGGATTAATTATAAATTCATCTACTGGCGAAATTGATTTATCCGCATCATCAGTTGGTACTTACACTGTATCTTATTTAACGTCAAGTAATGTATGTGCAGTAACCGGCACATTTGATGTAACCATTACGCCCGATGAAGACGCAAGCTTCAGTTATGCATCTTATGGGTATTGTACTGACGACAGCGACCCAACGCCAACAATAACAGGGACAATAGGTGGTACGTTTAGTTCCACAGCTGGATTAAGCTTAAATGCAAGTACGGGTCAAATAGATTTAGATGCATCTACTCCTGGAAGTTATGATGTAACGTATACCACATCATCTAACACATGTGCACAAACATCCACACAAAGCATTACAATAGCAGTACCTGCAGTAGGCTTTAGCTATGGCGGTACTACAGCTTTCTGTACAGATGGTAGTGATCCCTCTGCAACCATAACGGGTACTACAGGTGGAACATTCACAGCCACACCAAGTGGATTAACGATAGACGCCAGTACTGGAACAATAGATTTATCTGCATCTACAGCAGCTACCTATGATGTAACATATACACCACCAGCCATAGAACAATTAGGTAGTGATATAGATGGAGTTGCAAATACAGATCATTTTGGATGGTCTGTTTCCATGAGTAATGATGGCAATAGAATGGTTATAGGTGCCAGTTTTGATGACACACCTGGTTCTGAAGCAGGAAGTGTAGAAGTGTATGAATATAGCAGTGGAAGTTGGACCAAAATGGGATCTACCATAAATGGAGAGGCAGCAGGCGATTTTTTTGGAAACTCTGTCTCCATGAACGGTCCTGGAGATCGAATTGTTGTGGGTGCAAATCAAAACGATGGAAATGGTAGTAATTCTGGACATGCAAGAGTCTTTGATTGGAACGGTACTGCATGGACACAAGTGGGCTCCGATATAAATGGAGAGGCCGCAGCTGATCAATTTGGATATGCTGTTTCCATAGACGATACTGGAGATCGAATTGTAGTTGGAGCTCTTAATAATAATGGAGGTGGATCAAACTCTGGACATGTAAGAGTATTTGACTTAGTAGGTACAACATGGACACAAGTGGGCTCCGATATAAATGGGGAGGCTGCAAATGATCAATTTGGACATGCTGTTTCCATAAATAATGCTGGAGATCGAATTATTGTGGGTGCAAGATACAATGATGGAAACGGTAGTAACTCTGGACATGTAAGCGTATTTGACTTAGTAGGTACACCATGGACACAAGTCGGATCAGATATAAATGGGGAGGCTGCAAATGATCAATTTGGATTTGCTGTTTCTACAAATGATGCAGGAGATCGAATTATTGTGGGTGCAAGATACAATGATGGAGGTGGACCAAATTCAGGACATGTAAGGGTATTTGACTTAGTAGGTACAACATGGACACAAGTAGGAGCAGATATAAATGGGGAGGCTGCAGGTGATGAATTTGGATATGCTGTTTCTATAGACGATGCTGGAGATCGAATTGTTATTGGAGCTTTTTATAATGATGGAGGTGGATCAAACTCTGGCCATGCAAGGGTTTATGATTTAGTAGGTACAACATGGACTCAATTAGATGATGACATTGATGGGGAAGAAGCAAGTGATTTCTTTGGGCACTCAGTGGGAATAAGTGCGAGTGGACATAGAATTGCTGTAGGAGCTACTGGAGGTGACAACAATAGCGGTATCAATACAGGAGATGTAAAAGTATACAGTGTAAATACCATTTGTACCACACCACTTTCAATCACTATTACCGAATCTGAAGACGCAAGCTTCAGTTATGCATCTTATGGGTATTGTACTGATGACAGCGACCCAACGCCAACAATCACAGGAACGACAGGCGGTACGTTTAGTTCCACAGCTGGATTAAGCTTAAATGCAAGTACGGGTCAAATAGATTTAGATGCATCTACACCAGGAAGTTATGATGTAACGTATACCACATCATCTAACGCATGTGCACAAACATCCACACAAAGCATTACAATAGCAGTACCTGCAGTAGGCTTTAGCTATGGCGGTACTACAGCTTTCTGTACAGATGGTAGTGATCCTGCAGCTACAATAACGGCTGAAGCAGGTGGAACATTTACAGCCACGCCAAGTGGATTAACGATAGACGCGAGTACTGGAACAATAGACGTATCAGCATCTACAGCAGCTACCTATGATGTAACATATACACCACCAGCCATAGAACAATTAGGTAGTGACATAGACGGAGTTGCAAATGGGGATCAATTTGGATACGCTGTTT
>CACAYQ010000093.1 GCA_902536695.1 uncultured Bacteroidota bacterium
AATCCATTTATTATAATCATTAAAACGTTGAATGAGATTTAAATATGCAGGATCATAGGCATCATCATAATAGTGGTAATCTTTAAAGCCACCAGGGATAGCTAACGCATCAAATGCATTTACGTCTATTTCCTCCACGAGATGGTCTACTACAAATTTTTGATCAAAAGCACTTTTAATTTCTTTGCTTGAAGCACATGTATGGAGTGCCGTAGATTGGTCTCCTTCCTTCATATTCCAACCCATGACATCGATAAATGCACTGGCCTCTAGAATTTCAAAACCATTAGCTAGTAGTAGCAGTACTTTTTTCAATTTTTAAAATTTTAACTCAAAATAGGACAAATAATTAAAATGGACTTTCTTGTTTTTTTATATTGCAAATTATCAGCATCAAATTAAGATGCCTCAAATCTGACCAAAAGACCAAGGTATGCTCCAAATTCAAAAGAAATATATTCTCTTATGGATTTTTTTTATTCATTTGATAACATTTCTTGGCGGTCAGATAAACCCTAGTCAAATTGATATTGTAAGGGGTAAATATGGCACTCCTCACATTTTTGCCAAAACCGATAAAGAAGTAGCTTACGGACTAGCTTGGGCTCATGCAGAAGACGATTTCAAAACCATTCAAGAGACTTTTTTACCATCAAAAAAAATGATGGGCAGACATCTTGGTAAAGAAGGAGCCCAATTGGATTACATAGCTCAACTTCTAAAATGTGAAGAATTGGTAGACAGGGAATTTAACAACCTGTCGCCCGGAGTACTAGACGTGATAAGTGGTTATGTAGAGGGAATTAATGCCTATGCTGAAAAACATCCTGAGCAAGTTTTAGTGAAAAAATCCTTACCCTTAACAGCCAAAGATTATGTCATTGGATTCAATTTTGTTATTCATTTCTTTTCTGACATTTCATCAACACTAAAAGATTTATATGCCAACAACATTGCAGTTATTCATGATTCTGTTTTTCATCACATGGGTTCAAATGCATTTGCATTTAGTAAGCGTAAAACCAAAGACCTTAAAACCTACATCAACATCAACACCCATCAGCCATTAGAAGGTCCTTTTTCATGGTATGAGGCCCATCTTTGCAGTGAAGAGGGTTGGAATATGCTTGGTGGACTTTTTCCAGGCTCTCCTTTTCCCTTTATTGGGACCAATAAACACTTAGCTTGGACCCACACGTACAACTTCCCTGATTTAGTTGATGTATATCAACTTGAAACGCATCCTAAAAGAAAAAACCATTATCGATATGATGAGCAGTGGAAAAAGTTTGAAAAATCAAAAGCCAAACTTAAGGTAAAATTAAAGGGTGGAATAGTATTCCCGCTTTCTAAAAAAGTACTGTGGAGTGAATATGGCCCAGTGGTTAAAAATGATAGTGGGGTGTTTTCATTTCATCTCAATTCCTTAGAAAATATTTTAGCCATAGACCAGTGGTATCAAATGAGTAAGTCTGAAAATTTTGATCAGTTTAAAGAGGCATTACAACTAATGGGGATCCCCAGATTTAATATTGTATATGCAGACGATAAGGATAATATTTTTTACATGAGTAACGCTAAAATTCCACTTAGAGACTCTATTTACAATTGGTCTACCACCTTACCTGGAAATACTTCTAAAACCAAAACAACTGCCTATTTCCCTTACGAAAGCCTACCCATACTAGAAAATCCTGATTGTGGTTATATTTTCAATACAAATAACTCTCCCTTTAATTGCACCCAAAAAAATGAAAATTTAAATGAGGTTGATTATCACGCTAGCTTGGGGTATGTAGAAGATAAGAATAACCGAAGTTTGAGATTTGAAAAACTCATTGATCAATATGATCAGATAAGCTACCAAGATTTTTTAACTATAAAATACGATCAAGAATACGCGAATCCAATATTCTGTCCTTTTAAAATCAATAAAATCTTCAGCGTGGAATTTGAAGAGTCACCAGAAGTTCAAGATGTTCTTCAGCTCATTCAGCAGTGGGACAGAAAAGCTGGAATCAATAGTGTAGGAGCTGCTCAGTTCAGTATTTTCTATAAGACGCTCAGAAAAAAGCTCAGGAAAATGAATTTTGATTATGAACTAGAGATCCCAGATTCAACACTGCTTAAAACATTAAACGAAACAAAAAACTATTTGACCAAACATTTTGACCAGTTGAACATAACACTTGGAGAATATCAAAAGCATGCCAGGGGAGATGTTGAACTTCCAGTAGGGGGGTTGGTGGACATGATTGCGGAGTCATCTTCTACAAAATACAAAGATGGACGAGTTAAAATTGATAAGGGAGATTCGTACGTCATGTTAGTACGTTTTGGGGAAGGTTTACCTGAAATTGAAACGGTCCTTCCTTATGGTATTAGTAACCAACCTAACTCTACTCACTATACCGACCAGATGAATATGTATGTAAATCATGAGAGGAAAAAAATGACTTTAGAAAAGGAAGCTATTTATGAAACGGCAATAAAAATTTACCACCCAGAATAATTTCTTCATCAGTAGTCGTAAACTATTAGCAACAAACGTTATTTTTAATTTTGTTTTTATTTCGGGGTGTAGCTTAGTCCGGTTAAAGTGCGCGTCTGGGGGACCTGAGATTAAATTAATAATTAACTGTTAACCAGTTAAATATACAAAAAGTTCTAAATTTGCAATGCTATTTGCAAACATTTTCGGGGTGTAGCTTAGTCAGGTTAAAGTGCGCGTCTGGGGGGCGCGAGAGCGGTGGTTCGAATCCACTCACCCCGACATTTTTAATTGGATGAAGGTTCGAAACCCTCCGGCTTTACTAATTATTTCTTAAAAAAGAAGTGATTAACTTCACTCATAAAAATTAACCTAATCCTAAAAATTTACTTAATGTTTTAGCATTATAATAAAAGTTTTAATTTTGAATTATGAGATTAATTTTACTTGTACTTTCTATTTTTTTTAACTCTACTATCATAATTTTTTCACAATCTTTTAATTTAATTGATGGGGATGTTTGGGAATTTAATTCAAAAAGATTAGATGATAATGGAACTACATATTCTGATAAGTTTTATGTGAAATTTCTAGCTAATAACAAATTAGTATGGGGATTTAACAATGATGATTTTTTAAAACCTGTTACTTATGAATATTGGATTATGCAAGGTGATATGTTAAACATTGGTTTTTCAGCAAATAGTATTAAATACTTCGGTAAATTGATATCAAATAATTACATAAAAGGTTATTGGGAATCTAAAGTTGAACATATAGAGCCAGTCTCTTGGGATGCTATGAGACTTAATTCTAGTAACAATCAAGATCCAAATTACTTACCAGATTATGAAAATAATGAATGGTCAGGAAATGGTTCTGGATTTTTTATTTCGACAGATGGTTACATTGTAACTAACTATCATGTTGTAGAAAATATTAATTTAATTGAGGTAGAATTTAATTATAATCAGGAAATTTCATCTTTTAATGCAAAAGTTGTGAAAACTGATGAAGTTAATGATTTAGCAATTTTAAA
>CACAYQ010000094.1 GCA_902536695.1 uncultured Bacteroidota bacterium
GGATACTCCATACCACCTCCAGCACTAATGGTTCCATCAACAGCTGTTACATGATTATATGGGTATTCACCAACCCATTTTGAAAAATAATAAGTGGCATCGTTTAAGTATTCTATAGCGCTTGACCAAAGTTTAGCTTCATTATTTGTGAAAAGAGCCCAAGTTTCAACCGTTCTTCCAGACGAAGGGAGTTTTACTTCTCCCTTTAATACATGGTATCTTTTATCTGCAAACCATGCAAAATCATGCACATCATTTTGTATAAATTGTACTGTCTTATAATGAGTGTTGGATTTTGGAAAACTCATATCCTTTTTGCCTAATGTATCTGTGATGGGTAATTTATTTTCAGCTATTAGTTTTTCAGTCTGTATGGCTTTTTCATTTAGAAACTTAATTTCTTCAGTATTTTGTAAGTCACCAGTTGCCATGATAACATAATTATCGGGAAGGGTAATACTTACATCATATTTCCCAAATTCTGAGTAAAATTCTCCTTGGTTCAGGTAGGGTAGAGGGTGCCAACCATCTGCATCGTAAACAGCAGGCTTGGGAAACCATTGTGTGATTTGGTAGGATTGACCAATGTGACCTAATCTTGAAAATCTTCCAGAGGGAATTTTCACTCTAAATGGAGTAGTGATCTCTATTGAATCTCCTTTTTTTAAAGAATTGTTGAGGCTTAAAATGGCAATGTCTATGTGTTTATCACTTAACTTCCATTTAACAGGTTTGCTGTTAACTTTAAATTCTAAGGAATCTATGTATCCTCTTGTGTAATTAGGAGCATATTTAATATAAAGTTGACCATCCTCTATTTTTTGTTTTCCCAGTTCTGTATCTATATTCTGATAGGCATTAGGCCATAAGTGAATTAAGATTGAATCCAAATTTTGGTTTGAGTTATTTGTGTAAACGATCTTTTCGAAACCATATAAAAAATGTTTTTTATCATCCAGTTCTACATCGATATATGTATCTACTTTTTGCTGAAAGTACTTTTCCTGTGAAATGGTAGAATGATAAATTAAATTACTTAGTAAGCAAATAAATATGTGTAACGATTTCATGATCTCTTTTACAGAAGGCTAATTAAATATTTTGTAAAGTGATAAAAATCCACGTTTTAATAAGGGCCCTTTTTTAAATATGCGTTTATCATATACATAGCGATCAAAAAAAAACTTAGTGTAAACCGTTGAAGTTCCTGCACACCTATAATGATCAAATTTTTTTCCACCTGATTTTAAAAATACGTCTTTAGAACCCAATTTTTTCATGTTTTCATATGTCACAATACTATTTTCAAATGGAACCACTTTATCTCCTTCACAATAACACAACTGTGTTGGAGTTTTGGGAGACCAATTGCTTAACGCATTTATTAGAAGCAATTTTCTTAATTCAAAATCTGGATCATTTTTATACCTTTTTACGAAACCTTCTTGTACCATATCAACAGGCTTTTCTGGAAGGTATTCATTGATTTCCCTTAATCTGATTTGCCCATTATACATATATCTGGCTATTGAATCGTAGGGCGGTTTAAAGATATTGTAAAATCGATTTTCACTAAATAAGTCATATGCTGTATTTAAACTTTTTAATAAGTAAGGCAAATAAGCACTAAATGGGTATGGATGGTACATAACTTCTTCTTGTACTCCCCCCCAAATCGTATGGTCCTGACATAGGACTGCAGGCTTTAACTTTAAAATTAGGAAAATCTCTTTCTAATACTTGTAATTGTGCTAAGGCAGCATGCCCTCCTTGAGAGTACCCCGTAATATAAAGTTCACTTGTTGCAGGTTTCCCTAAGTCACTTAAAATTTCTTTACTTGAACGAATAAAATCAATTCCAGCATCTGCTTCAGATTCAATATGACAATACAAATGAGATTTTTCTCCTTCACCTAGACCAATAAAATCAGGTGAAATCACGTAGTATCCATCTGTTGAAAACATCATAGCTAATATATTTTCTCCACTTAATTTTTTTGGAGCACCTTTTTTAATTCTTGTGCCGTGATTATAGACTAGTAATGGATTTTTTTTAGAATTATCAGGAACAAACATGCTTCCGGTAGCGATAATTTTATTCCCATCAATCCATTTTGTAAAATACTTAACCCGATAAATTGTAATTCCATGCTTGATATTTACTATAGATCTTGGGATATTTTTTTGTTTCCAAATTATTTTTAGCGAATCTTTAGGGTAATACCCAACCTTGTTATATTCAATAAGTTGGCCAAAAGCTGAAAGTGAAATGACTAAAAGAAGAAAGAGACCATTTAATTTAAATATTGATAAGATTGTGTAGCACTTATTCATTCAATAATTCTTTAACCTTTTGAGTAAGAGCTTCACCCCTTAGATTATATGCTGCAATTTTATTCCCTTTGTCTAATAAAAAAGTACTTGGTATGCTTTCAACTCCATATTGTTTTGCAGCTGAAGAATACCAACCGTTTAAGTCGCTAACATGATATGGCCAGGTTAAACGGTCTTTTTCAATAGCAGCCTTCCACAATTCAAGTTTTTGGTCAAGAGAAACACTAAAAACAGTAAATCCATTTTTATTATATTGCTCATATAGTTGAACCACATTTGGGTTCTCTGCTCTACAAGGTCTGCACCAAGAAGCCCAAAAGTCCAGCAAAACAATTTGATCTTTTAAATCACTTAATTTGTATGAAATATCATCTGGGCTTTTCATGATTATTTCTGGAGTAATCTGACCAATTTCTAAACCAAGAGCTTTTCTTCTTTCTTTAGCTTCTTTTTCTCGTTGAATTTGAAGATTATTATTTCTTTCTTGTTGTTGAGCGAGTTGGATTAAATTTTCTACTTCTTTTAAATAAGATGAGTTACTGTAATTGTTCTCTATAACTTTTTTAATAAATAATATTTCGTCCAGAAACTGAACTGGGTTTAAGGCTAGGTCATTTAAAGTCATAAGTACAACCGGTGAGTTCTTATGAGATTTTATAAAGCTTTTTATGTAAGTATAAAACGAATCTAATATTTCATTTTTCTCACTCTCGTCCGAAGCACTGTACCTCTCAATAAAATGTACTCTTTGTTGAAAAAATTCATACAGAAGGATGTTAGTTGAATCTTTATCAACTTTCATTTTAGTTACATCAAATTCATTCACATTTACTTCACATTTTCCTATTGGTTTTGCAATGAAGACAAAACATTTGTTAGTGTTTTCTCCACACCAATAAACGTGGTGTTTAACATTACGAAAGTTGAATGTATGTTTCCCTGAACTATTAAAAGAAGAATCTA
>CACAYQ010000095.1 GCA_902536695.1 uncultured Bacteroidota bacterium
TTTTCTGTATATAAAATTAACAGTGGGATAATCCGTTCCCAAAACAATTTTATTCTTTTTTCTGTAAAAAAACTTTTGAAAAGGTAGCCAAGTAAGTTGTAATCTGGTTTCTAATTTTGTATATGGTTCATCAAAATTTTCAGTTGGCGGGATGGATAAAAGAGTGTCAATAGGCTGAAAAAAATCATTCGATAAATCAATAAGTGTAAGTGGAGATTGATTACAATATAAAGCTTTAAATTCTGCATATAGTCCATTTATAAGTTCAGTTTTATAGACCGTCTCTAAATGCTTAGATCTTACATAATTAGTTCTTGAGAAAGCAGTGCTAAGAGATGAAAATCGGTTAACTGCTTTATATTGATCTCCTAAACCAATTGTTAGCTGTTTATATTTTCTATCATTAGTAATAATGGATATTCCAGTAGAGCCTCTTAAATCTTTGTTTGTAAAACCATAGTCAACACTGTTTCTTGTGCTGATTTTATACTTTTCATTTATATTCTTTTTAAAATTGAATCCTACATTATGCCTATAACCGCCTATTCCGAATGGATTAAATTGAGATATCACTGGCCATATGTAAAATGAATACCCTTTATACCTATTTCGATGTCCTACACCATTCCACAATATATTACCAATAGTGATTTTGTTGTATAGGCTATCTTTTTCATTTATATATGCTTCGCTGCTGTAGTACTCTCTTAAACTATCTGTGTAGTGGATATATTCAAGCTCTTTATTTTTTAAATCAATAGGCCTGATTTTTTTCCACCCATTTTTTGCATACGGGTTTATTGAATCATTAAATATTTTAATCTCATTTTTGTTAAATTTTTTTGGTAAAACAGGGCTGATTTCAAAGTCCTCATTTATGGTATTAGCATTGCCTAGTATTTTGTAGTCTTCATCTTTAATCGTAAAATCTATGATTTTTCGGTTTACTATAGGGTGATTGTCTATTAGTGTGTAGTCTTGAATCAAATGTAAATTTTCGATTTTGAACCCAGATTGTTTAGGTCCATTAACAGCTAAATCAAACGAATTGATGAAGTGGTTATTGTCATCAATAAAGATGACGCCCTGTAATAACGGTTCATTTTTAAATCTAGGTGTAATTTGTATTTTATGAATTTTATGGGTGTCATTTTCAATAATTAACCCCAAATAGTCGTATTTGTAAAACGTTCTACTACCATTGGATAGAGGAGAAATAATGGGTTTTTCTGTGATGGATGTCCTAATGTTATTTTGGTAAAGATTTAGCTCAAGCTCTACTAGATCCATTAATGAAAGGTATGGATCATCTATGCTATATTGGGGTGTAATATCATACTCTCCAAATTCTTCAAATGATTGAATGATGGTAAATTCATCTTTGGGTTTCGTATCTGCAAAGTCGTGGTATCCCAGATAGTCCCAATAATTTTTATTTTTCTCAATATGATAAAATGTCCCAAATGATTCAATAAACTTGAGTATATTATTTTTCTTAAAACTGATAGTCTGTGAGGTATCTAAATCTGTAAAGTTAATTGTATCCCTTTTTCTGATTTTAAATTTTCTTCTTTCAATTGAATTTTTTGCGTATTGTTTACACGAGTAACCTATTTCTACGTAGTTCTTTTTGGCTTCTTTTGCTTTTTTAATTATTTCCAGTGCTTTGTTTTTGGTGTTTGAAACTATCTCTATTTCAATTAGATTTTTTGAGTTTTCATGTAGTATCACATTGATTTCTTGAGGAGAATCATGTAAAATAATTTTTTTCTCAACAGACTCATAACCTATGAAACTGTATACTATAGTGTATTCACCGCTTTTTAACTCTAAGAAATATTCTCCGAAGGCATTTGAACTGACCCCGTATGTAGAGTTTTTAATGTAAACAGAAGCAAATGGTAATGGTTCACCTAAATTATCTTTAATAACACCATTTATATGATTAGCAAAAAAATGTTGAATTTGACATATCAATAAAACAGTAAAAATTAGTTTGATTTGTATGTTGATTTTCAGATTCAAATTCGCAAGATTAGGAGTAAATTAACTGAACTTTGAAAGTTTTTAATCAAATTTGTAAAAAAACAGATCATGTCTACACATAAAGATATAAAAAGAGTTACAACCCATGTGCTTTCAGAGATGAAGCGTAATGGTGAAAAAATATCCATGCTTACTGCTTATGATTATTCTATGGCAAAAATTGTTGATGAAGCAGGTATGGATGTTATTCTTGTAGGGGATTCTGCATCTAATGTTATGGCTGGTCATGAAACTACCCTGCCTATTACGTTAGATCAAATGATTTATCATGCATCATCAGTTATCAGAGCAATTAACCGCTCATTAGTAGTGGTCGATCTTCCTTTTGGTCACTATCAGGGCGATTCAAAAGGAGCACTCAGGTCTTCAATAAGGATTATGAAAGAAGCTGAAGCTCATGCTGTGAAATTAGAAGGTGGTAAAGAGGTTATTGAATCCATACAACGAATTCTAACAGCTGGAATTCCTGTAATGGGACATCTTGGCTTAACTCCGCAGTCAATTTATAAATTTGGAACTTACACCGTCAGAGCAAAAGATGAAGAGGAAGCTAAAACTCTAATTAAAGATGCTAAACTACTTCAAGAAGTAGGTTGTTTTGCATTGGTGTTAGAAAAAGTGCCTGCTAGTCTTGCTGAAAAGGTAGCCAAATCCATTGATATTCCAGTTATAGGCATTGGCGCTGGTGGTGGAGTAGATGGTCAAGTGCTGGTATTGCATGACATGCTAGGAATTACACAAGAGTTTTCGCCTCGTTTTTTGAGGAGATATCATGATTTACATCAAGAAATATTAAAGGCTTGTGAGCATTATATTAAGGATGTTAAATCTTCGGATTTCCCCAATCAAAATGAACAATATTAAATGGCTTTAATAGTTTTATATGAAGACAATCATCTAATTGCGGTAAAAAAAAATGCTGGAGATATTGTACAGTCTGATAAAACAGGTGACAAAACGTTAGCTGATGAAGTAAAGTCATATGTAAAAAGAAAATACAAAAAACCAGGTGAGGTATTTTTAGGTATTATTCACCGATTAGATAGGCCTGTCGGAGGAGTGATTGTGTTTGCTAGAACTTCAAAAGCGTTGTCCAGAATGAATGGCTTATTTAGAGAAAAAAAAATGGCTAAAACATATTGGGCTATTGTGGAGGAAAAACCTCCTTATGAAAATGGAGAATTAT
>CACAYQ010000096.1 GCA_902536695.1 uncultured Bacteroidota bacterium
CTACCTTCAGATTAAATAATGAAGAACTTAATGAAGAATTTATGTCCATGCTCTCTGATGCAAATATTAGTGGATTAAAAGGACATCGATCTGTTGGAGGATTTAGAGCTTCCATGTATAATGCAATGCCGTTAGAAAGTGTCAAAACACTTGTTGATGTAATGCAAGAATTAACAAACAAAAAAGGATAAAATGAATATACTCGCTAATGACGGTTTATCGAACTCTGGAATTAACGCCCTTAAAGATGCTGGCTTCAACGTGATCACAGATAAAGTTGAGCAAGCCAACTTAATTGAATACATAAATGCTAACTCTGTAGAAGTAATTTTAGTTAGAAGTGCTACCCAAGTAAGAAAAGACATCATTGATCAGTGTTCTTCACTCAAAATAATTGGAAGAGGAGGTGTAGGAATGGATAATATAGATGTAGATTATGCTAGGGATAAAGGGATACTTGTGATCAATACCCCAGCTGCTTCTTCACAATCTGTTGCCGAATTAGTAATGGCTCATTTATTTAACATTTCAAGATTTGTATATGATTCCAATAGGAATATGCCCACTGAAGGAAATACCTCCTTTAAATTACTCAAGAAAAAATATGCTAAGGGAAGCGAGTTAAGAGGCAAAACCCTTGGTGTTATTGGCTTTGGGAGAATTGGACAATTTACAGCAAAATATGCTCTTGGAAATGGGATGAATTTGGTGGCTTTTGATCCATTCTTACCAGAAGTGACCTTATCCATTGACATAGCTGATAAAAAAGTAGACATCACCATAAAAACTACAGATCTAGAAACACTTTTAAAGAATTCAGATTATATTTCAATGCATGTGCCGATGCCTGCAGATAAAAAGCCTATCATTTCTAAACCTGAATTTGATTTGATGAAAGAGGGTGTTAAAATAGTGAACGCAGCCAGAGGTGGAGTAATTGATGAAGACGATTTAATAGAAGCGGTTAACAATGGAAAGGTAGGGGCTGTGGCACTGGACGTTTTTGTTGGCGAGCCACAACCAAGATTAGATGTTCTTTCGCTGCAGAACACATCATTAACTCCTCATATTGGAGCTGCAACAACAGAAGCTCAAGACAGAATTGGAACCGAGTTAGCGGAAAAAATAATAGATTTTTACCAAAAATAATTTTGTTAAATTGCCATTAACATGGCAGATATTGTTCCATTCAAAGCAGTCAGACCAAAGAGAAGCAAGGTTCATTTAGTCTCTTCTAGACCCTATTATACTTATGAAAAAAGTCATTTAAAGGCTAAATTAGAGACAAATCCTTACTCATTTCTACATGTTATCAATCCAGAGTTTAAGAAAAACCATGGTACAAAACCAAATAGCATTGAACGATTTAACTTAGTTAAGGATCAATACGAAAAATTCAAAACAAACAACCTCTTTATACAGGACAAAAAGTCATCTTTCTATGTGTATAAACAAACCACACCATCAGCTGAATTCACAGGGATAATTGCTGGAGCATCAGTTTTAGATTATAGCAATGGTTTAATTAAAAAACATGAAAACACCATCTTAAAAAGAGAAACCCTGTTCAAGAAATACCTTGATGTTTGTCATTTTCATGCAGAACCTGTCCTTTTGTCCTATTCATTCAATGATGAAATAACAAATATTATATCCTCAAAAAAAGTGGAGAGACCAGAATATGAATTCACCACAACAGATAATAAAAATCATGAATTATGGATAATAGATGACCCTGTTATAATTGAGAAACTAGTTGAAGCTTTTAAAAAAGTAGATAAAATATATATTGCAGATGGTCATCACAGAGCTTCTTCTTCAAAGCTGTATTTTGAAGGTCACCAACATAAGCAATCCAGTAAATATTTTTTATCCTTTTTAGTGGACACCAAAAATGTCCACATCATTGAATTTAACAGATTGGTGAAAAATATATTCCCCCACAATACAGATACCTTATTTAAAGCATTGAACGAAAATTTTGTATTGTCTGAAGGAGAATTTAATGAAGTTTCTCCATCCAATAAAAGAGAAATTGGGATGTATTTTAATAAAAAATGGTATTTACTGACTATTAAAAAGGAACTGCTTAAGAACCTAAGCTTTAAACAAAAACTAAATAGTCAACTGGTTTCTGATTTCATCTTGAAATCCATATTAAATATTCCTGATCTTAGAAAAGACAAAAGAGTTGAATTTATAAGCGGTATGGATACAAACCAAAACACATTTTCAAAAATAGATAAGCTTGAAAATGGGATGTTGCTAAAATTATTTCCACACACTATGGATGAAATAATTCAAATAGCTGATTCGGGAGAAACTATGCCACCCAAAAGCACATGGATTGAACCCAAAATAAGAAGCGGAGTAACCATTTATGAATACTAGCTTATAACGTCTTTGACTTTATCTGCAGCTTCCCTTAATGTAATAGCAGAATGGACATTTAAGCCTGAATTATCAATGATGGATTTGGCTTCAATAGCATTTGTACCTTGCAATCTAACTATAATTGGAACAGGGATGTTTCCAATACTTTTATAAGCCTGTACAATGCCATTTGCAACGCGATCACACCTAACAATTCCACCAAAAATATTGACTAATATTCCTTTAACGTTGGTATCTTTTAAAATGATGTTAAAGGCCTTTTCAACCCTATCAGCATCAGCTGTACCACCCACGTCAAGAAAGTTTGCAGGATCACCTCCACTTTGTTTTATAATGTCCATTGTGGCCATAGCCAATCCTGCGCCATTTACCATACAACCCACATTCCCATCAAGATTCACATAATTTAAACCCGCTTTATCTGCTTCTACATCCATAGGATCTTCTTCAGAAAAGTCTCTTAATTCAGCGTAATCTTTATGTCTGTATAATGCGTTATTATCTAAAGTAACTTTAGAATCAACAGCTAAAATTCGATCATCACATGTTTTAAGAACTGGATTTATTTCAAACAATGAGGCATCACAACCTTCATATGCAGCATAAAGAGATCTAACGAATTTGACCATTTCCTTAAATGGTTTTCCACTTAAACCAAGATTGAAGGCAATCTTTCTACATTGGAACGGAGTTATGCCAACTTTTGGATCAATTTCTTCTTTGTGTATAAGGTGAGGTGTTTGTTCAGCTACTTCTTCAATATTCATTCCCCCTTCTGTTGAATACATGATGATGTTTCTAGAAGTTTCTCTATTCAATAAAACAGACATATAAAACT
>CACAYQ010000097.1 GCA_902536695.1 uncultured Bacteroidota bacterium
ATTACAATATATTGTCAAATCAATGATGATTAAACTATCACAACCAACACTATTTACTAAAGTATCCGTGTAAAAACCTGAGACCGTGTAAATATTTCCTGCTGGGGAAGTATATGGAGCACATGCCGTATCAGAAATAGCAACAACAGATTGTTGATTGATTGTTAAATCATATACTAAAATACTGTCGCAACCATTCACTGAGGAAAGTGTATCATAATAAACTCCTGAGTTTATGATAGTATCATTTGAAGATGTAATGTACTCTTCACAAACTGTTAAAGTAATGGTGTCGATTGATACAGGATAAACTGTAAGGTTGGTATTTAGTATACTATCACAACTACCTGTAACACTTATCGTGTCTACGTAGTTACCCGAAGTGTATACATAATTTCCGCCCAATAAGATGCTATCTCCAGCACAAATTGACAAGGTATCATAATGTGATACGTAATTGATAATAGAGACAGTTGATTCAATTATACTATCACACCCACTAGTTGAGGTTAATGTATCTAAATACAGTCCAGAAATAGTTTGGTAAGCACCTCCAACAAATAAGCTATCTCCACTACATAATTCAATGCTATCTGATACGTAATAAATTGGATTAATAGTTAAGTAACTTTCAATTATACTATCACACCCATTTACTGATGTTAATGTGTCTAGATATAGACCTGAAGTAGTTTGGTAAATACCTGCTAACAAAATAGAATCTCCGTTACAAATCTGTATAGAATCTTGATAAACTGATAATGGTAAAATATCAAGGGTAGTTTCAACAATACTATCACAACCATTAATGGTACTTAATGTATCATAATAGATACCAGATGAGTATTGATACAAGCCACCTATTAAAATGCTATCACCTGAGCAAATTGAGACTGAATCTGATGAAGTAATGATTGTATCTATGTAAAGTTGTACTGAAACAACACTATCACATCCGTTCATATTAGAGAGTGTATCATTATATAATCCAGGAACACTTTGATAAACTCCACCTATTATGATGCTATCACCATAACAAAGATTAATTGAATCCTGAGTATATGTAATTGAATCAATTAATAAATGAGTAGTAATAATGCTATCACATCCAATAGCAGAAGTTAAAGTATCAATAAATAATCCAGAAGATGTTTGATAATTTCCACCAACAAATAGACTATCTCCAGCACATATCGAAATAGTATCAATAGTTTGTAAAACAGGTAAAACCTGAATGTAAGTAACTTGAATACTATCACAACCGGCTAGAGCATTTAAAGAATCATAATGAACTCCTGAAATACTGTAGTAATTGCCTGAAATTAAAGCACTATCTCCTGAACAAATCTGAACAGTATCATATCCGAATAATACCGTATCCACTTTTAAGTGAGTTTCTAAAATACTATCACATCCATTTGTTGATTGTAGAGAATCATAATATACACCTGAGGCATATTGGTAGCCTCCATCTAAGAATATACTATCTCCAGTACATATAGAAACTGTATCAACTATATAAATATCTTGGTTTATTGTTAGTTGAGTTACAATTACACTGTCACAACCACCAAATGCAATTAAGGTGTCTCGGTAAATTCCACCAGTTGATTGATAATTTCCATCAATTAAAACGCTATCTCCTGAACACAACGCTATAGAATCATAACTATAAAGAACAGAATCTACTTGCAGGTAAGTTTCAAGAATACTATCGCAACCAATAGCGGAAGTCAATGTGTCAAAATACAATCCTGTATTATACTGGAAGGCTCCTCCTACAAAAATACTGTCTCCAGAACATATAAACATAGAATCACTGTAAACAGTAATTGGATTAACAATCAAGAAAGTTGCTAGAACACTATCACAACCTTGAACGGTAGATAATGTATCAAAATATAGTCCAGCAGAATCTTGATATTGACCACCTATAAATAGACTATCTCCAGCACAAATTTCTAAGGTATCATTAGTTACTAAAGTATTTATGATAGTTATCGTTGTTTGAACAATACTGTCACAGCCGGCTAAAGAAGTTAATGTATCTGAATAGACTCCTGAACTGTTCTGATAAGCACCACCGACAAATAAACTATCTCCAGCACATAACTCTGTAGTATCCAAGCTTATGATTTCAGGCTTGATGATCAACGTGGTAATGTTAATACTATCACAGCCCGAACTGGAAGCTAAACTATCGTAATAGATACCATCTATGCCTTGATAGGCACCTCCAATTAAAATGCTATCACCATAACATAATTCAAGCGTATCATAAATTTGGTAAGTTGAATTTACATTTAGCGCAGTAACTATAATGCTATCACATCCGCCCTGGGCAGTAAGCGTATCTTCATAGAATCCAGTTGTAAATTGATAACCACCACCAACAAACACGCTATCTCCAGCACAAATATCTATGGTGTCTTGAGTTACTATAGTAGGCTCTACAGTCAGGTAAAAATAAATTAAACTATCACAACCAGTACTATTCTGTAAGGAATCGACATACTGTCCTGTTGTTAAAACATAAGCTCCAGCAAAGAATATACTATCTCCAGCACATATTGTCATTGAATCTGTAAGGCTTGAGGCTGAATCTATAATAACCAATGTTGAAATTATACTATCACATCCTAAAGTAGTGACTAAAGAATCCGTATATAATCCTGAGTTATGGTAATAATTGTTTCCTAGCTGTATACTATCTCCGGCACAAATATTTACAGTATCAGTAAATTCAAAAATTGGATCAACAAATAATGTAGTGTAGACAATACTATCACAACCAGACAAGGAAGCTAATGTATCTGTATATAGCCCGGTTACAAAGTAATATGATCCATTAATATTTGCACTATCATTAGCACAAATAGATAAGGTGTCAAAAGTAGTATAAACGTCATTCACGAATACACTTACTTGTACTACACTATCACAACCAGCGCTATTAACTAAGGTATCATTATAATTTCCCGCAGAGGACACGTAAATTCCTCCAATCCATGCACTATCTCCGTTGCAAATCTCTAATGTATCAAATGAAGGAGCTATTGTATCTACAGTTAAATTTATTATTACCACACTATCACATCCAATTGTCGATGATAAAGTATCTACATAATAACCTTCCTGAGCGTAATAAATACTATTTACTTGAATACTATCTCCAGAGCAAATAGTAGTAGGGATGGTATCTGTAGTT
>CACAYQ010000098.1 GCA_902536695.1 uncultured Bacteroidota bacterium
TTGTTGAAGTTTATGAAAACTTTTTAACAATAGAAAAGCTGTTTTTTGATGAGTACCCACCTGATTTGAATTTTAAAAAGTTAGTTGATTTTAATTATACTTTTTATAAATTAAATAATTTTTCATACCACGAATGTTTTGATGATTATGATATAAATTGGGACGGAGGTTTATATGAATATGAAGAAGAAAGGATGGGAAATTACAATAAGAAGTTAAAAAATAAACTAATTGAAAAGGGTATTTATTTTCCATTATTTAATAATCAAGAAGACGATGATTTATTTGCAACTTATGACTTAGATAGAGTTAAAAAATCTTTCAAAATTGTAGAGAATGATTTTAATGATTTGATAGAGTTTTCAAACTATCACGTAGAGTTTATTATTAAAAATGATTTAAGATTTTTAATAAAGAGTTCTATTTATGATCAAAACCAAATTGATGGGTATGAAGAATTCAAAATTTGGGTTTACAAGTTTTCTAATCAGTGGGATTTTAAAGACCACAATACCATTGAGGGTTTAAATGATGGGATGAACGAAGTTTGGAGTACAGTAAATGAAGCTGTAATCGATTTGGCAGATGTTGATATTTATGATGAAAATGGAATTCCTTTAAAAGAGTATTGTGAGGACGATACTGAAGATTTTAATGTAATTAAATTCTTGGACAAAAATTTTGATTTTTAAACTTTAGAATATTAAATTTTTATTTAGACCAGTTTATAAATGCCTCCATAATCATTACCATTGCCATGGTATCTAGTTCGCAATATCTAAGAAGTGCCTTTTCAATTGATTGTTTTTTTTGTGAACCAATGTCAGAAAATTGTAGAAAAGCATAAGACATCATTGCTGCACCACCATCGCTTATAGAGTCAATGTTAATACCTTTGCTTTTAAGTTCATCATCAAGTTCTAAGCTAAACTCTTCAAAAACTGGGTCTAAGGATTTATATGGGTTATTGTTATTTTGATTGTTAATCCAAGTATGATTACTAAAATTTAAGCTAGGTAATTCTAAAGTCCCATAAATTGCTTTTGAATATTTATTTCTTATGTATTCTGAGTCATTTATTATTGCAGGCAATATTTCTTTAATGCTGTTACTTCCTTTAGCGTGAGGAGAGTAGTAGTAATTTAAGATGAGCTCATGTAAGTCTACCATACAATATTTGCCTTTTTTCCATTTCCCTGATAAATTTCTATTAGGTTTTGAAATTCTTTCTACAAATGAAAGCAGTTTTTCTTTTTCTGGGACATAAATATTTTGCTCATCAAGAAGTTGTTGGTAGATGGTGTTTAGAAACCTGTTTTCGTGGTCATGATATCTAAAGATAGTACCTTTTTTTCCATCTAAATCGTTCATTAAAGATTCTAAAAATCTGTAGTTGGGAAACGAATTATCAGCAGATAAAAATTGATTTTTATGTTCGATAGATCCATCTTCGTTTAGTATGTGGTAAGAATACTGAAAGGCTATTCCCTCATAAGGAGTTCTGTTTTTATGAAAGGGGATAGCCACAGATGTGGTTTCAAAATCAATGAAATGAAATGGCTTTTCAAGTGATTCAAAAAATTCTTGTAATCCTGGTCTATCTATGTAAAAACTGTTGTCTTTTTCTTTAATTTTTTGAATTTGTAAGGCTCTTCTCCCTCCCGGTGATAGTCCAGCTTTATGTTGTTTCTTAGCATAAGAACTTGGCTCTAAGTCATCAATGAAAAACAACTTTTCGTCTATTGCCTCTTGTACTAAGCTTCTTGCTCCTGCTTTACCTCCCCATAATTCATTTATCATGGGTCTATTAAAGTCCTTATTGGTAAACTTAAGTTGATGTTTGAAACATTCGTGAAAGCCACTCTTTAACCCATTTGGGAAATCTTTTTCAATGTACTGGCAGTTAAAACATCCTTTGTTGATAGGTGTCCAGTGTCTATCGTTATTTTCATAAATCCTTGCTAGCTCAAAAATCACAGATTCAAAAGATTTGTTGTTTATATCTAGATCTATATCTATATCAGTTCTGTAAATGAAATCACAAACATCATTCATTAGTAGCTTGCAAAGTGGAATAATACCGAGTTTATCTTTTGTAACATTTCTTTTTATTTTGATTTCTTTCGTGCCATTTGTTTTTCTCTTGATCTTAAATATTTCATTAAGGCCTGATATAGAGGTTGTTTTGTTTTTATCAGCTAATACCAAATAAGCATTCACCTGACAATCAGGAAACGTTTTTTCTACTACATATTTTTGAAAAGCCAAATCATAGAGGTAGAAATACCATTTGTCTTCTAATTTACTTTTCCCCTTTTCTTTACCTTTAGTAGGAGTCTTAATCATAATTTCATTCACCTGCTTTCTAGAATAACCATGGCCCCACGATTTAGACTTTACTTCATAAATATTGATGGTATTGCCCATTTTTTCGAATAAATCTACTCTTATAAATAAATTTTTGTAAGCAAAAGCTGGCTCAGCAATGACACAATTGGGGCCAGCGTTTATTTTTTGATTGGTTTGATTTATTGATTCTGTGTAATCTAATGTTTCAACAGTAATGTCCTCCTTGTATGGATCTTCTGAAAGCAAATATTTAGCCAACTCACCAACTTGATATCCACCTTCAGCTAATGCTTCCAAAAAAGTATCTCCAATTTTACTATCGGCATATATTTTTTTCTTATTGGTGTAAAATAGCTTGGTGGGACATTCTAATCCTAATTTAAATCTTGATTTAGTGAGGTATCTCATTACACTTTCAATATAATAAATTAAAACATAATCTATTTATGTAATGAAATGGCAGTTCTGATTTAGCTATTTGGTTTTTTATTTTTTTTAACCGTTTCGCTAATTAATACTCCCTTTTTAAAGCAGAGAAAACGATCTTTTTCAAAAACAGAGGCGTATCCTAAATTGATTTTTTTCAGCAATTTTCCTTCAGGAATTCTAATATCACCAGAAAACCAGTTGGCAAAAACTTCTGTTTCGTTTGGAAATAGATAATTAAGGTCTACTTGCTTATTATTTTCGATAAAACCAACTAAAGAAATAAGGTAAAGTTTTTTATTCTTGATTTCCCATTTCCCAATGTAACCCCTAACTAAAGCGGTTGTCTTATAAACAAAACCAACATCACTTCTAG
>CACAYQ010000099.1 GCA_902536695.1 uncultured Bacteroidota bacterium
CTTTGGTGTGAGTAATGGTCATCCAATGAATCATGGAGGAAGTTGGAATTTTCCATTTGGTAAAGTTAAATATGTAAATGCTATTCATAGCAGCACTCTTCCTGATGGTTCACCTGGTGGAAATCCCGGTGGTTTTATTGTAGAAACAGTTGAAAAAAGTTTTTATTACGCAGGGGACACTGCATTACATATGGATATGAAATTAATCGGTGAATATCACCGCATTGATTTCGCATTACTACCTATTGGTGACAATTTCACTATGGGATATGATGATGCAAGCATAGCAGCCGAAATGGTGAAAACAAAAACGGTAGTCGGATTACATTATGACACATTTGGTTTTATAGAAATTGATCATCAAAAGGCAAAAGAAGCATTCAAGAAAAAAAATATCAACTTATTACTACCTAAGATAGGTGAAGAAATTAATTTATAGATGGGGAAAATAATTACAATTGCAAATCAAAAAGGAGGAGTTGGAAAAACAACAACAGCTATTAATTTGGCAGCTTGCCTGGGAGTATTAGACAAGAAGACGCTTCTAATTGATGCTGATCCTCAATCCAATTGCACATCAGGTGTTGGGTTTGAACCTAGAGATGTAAAAAATGGCATATATGATTGCATTGTAAATGGTGAAGATCCAAGAAATGTCATCTTACAGACTAAAAATCCGAACCTGCATATTTTGCCATCACACATTGATTTAGTTGGTGCAGAAATTGAAATGATCCATCTGAAAGAAAGAGAGTTTATTTTTAAAAACTTTTTATCAACTCTTTCAGAAGAATACGATTACATATTCATTGATTGTTCACCTTCCTTGGGCTTACTCACACTCAACGCATTGACTGCTTCGGATAGTGTCATTATACCCGTTCAATGTGAATATTTTGCTCTTGAAGGACTTGGTAAGCTATTAAACACCATAAAAATTGTACAAACCAGATTAAATAAAAAGCTAGATATTGAAGGCATTCTACTTACCATGTATGATACTCGTTTAAGATTATCCAATCAAGTAGTTGAAGAAGTTAAAATTCATTTCCAACAATTGGTTTTTGAGACCATTATTCATAGAAATACTAGATTAGGAGAGGCCCCTAGTCATGGTGAGACTATCATCATGCACGATGCAAGTAGCAAGGGAGCAGTAAACTATTTGAACTTAGCTAAAGAGCTTATTACGAAAAATAACGACAATAACATCAATATAAAGTCGAACGAATCTAACGTTAAAGTCAATGGTGTCTAAGAAAAATGCGCTAGGAAAAGGACTTAGTGCTTTATTAGAAAATGCTAAAACCGATATTACTTCTAGTAATGACCATCAGAAAAGTGATGTGGTTGGTTCCATTACCAGAATTAAAATATCCAGTATTTCACCTAACCCCTTTCAACCGAGATTAGATTTTGATAAGGAGCCATTAGTAGAATTATCAAATTCCATAAAAGAACATGGCATTATTCAGCCCATTACGGTTCGTAAAATTGGAAGAAATGAATTTCAAATCATTTCAGGCGAAAGAAGATATCAAGCTTCTAAATTAGCTGGCATTGATGAGTTGCCTTGTTTTATTAGAATTGCAGATGATCAGCATATGCTTGAAATGGCTATCGTTGAAAATGTGCAACGTAAGGATTTAAATGCCATTGAAATCGCATTGAGCTATCAAAGACTTATTGATGAATGTAATTTATCCCAAGAGGAATTAGGTAAGAAAGTAAGTAAAAATAGATCTACTGTAGCCAATTTTCTGAGATTACTAAAACTCCCTATAGAAATACAAAAGGCGCTTAGAGATGACAAAATTACCATGGGTCACGCCAGAGCTTTACTTGCACTCTCCAATGAAAAGGAAATGCTTATCACTTTAAATGAAATACTAGAAAATAACCTTTCGGTTAGAGCTGTGGAGGAAAAAAGAAAGTTTCAAGTTAAATCACTCAATAGTACCCTAGCTCTAAGCAGGTATGAACTAAGGATGCAAAATAATATGGCTTATCAACTAAGCTCAAAAGTTAACATTAAGAAAAAAGCATCAGGAAAAGGTCAAATTATTATTTCTTTCAACAACCAAGATGATCTTAATAGAATATTAGATAATTTTGATCAATAATGATCAGGGTATTTTTCGTTTTATTCATTGGTTCCGTTTTCACTTTTAATAGTCAGAGTCAAATCAATATTGATTCTCTTGACAAAGAAAAGTTTATAAAAAAATCCACTGTTATGTCTGCCTTAATACCAAGTGCAGGTCAAATACACAATACTAAAATTAAGCCTGATCATGTTCGTTCTAGGTTATGGTGGAAAATCCCTGTTATTTATGGTGGAATCTCGACAACAGGATATTTCATTTATTTTAATCAAAATGAATTTAAAAACATCCGAACAGAAAGACTTAATCGACAAAACGGAGCAGCACCAAATATATATGCTTTCTATTCATCTTCACAACTCAAAATTTTGCAGGAAGAATATAGAAGACTTAGAGATATTTCTGTAATCAGTTTTCTTGGTTTTTATTTACTTCAAGTCATTGATGCCAATGTAGAAGCAAATTTATTTTTATTTGATACAGATGATAACCTTAGTTTAAAAATGGACATTAAAAATTACAATGGAACTTCTCAACTATTTATACCATCACTGACTTTTACATTTAGATTTAACAATAAAATGTTATTCTAAATCACATTGTAAAATACTTTTTTGTTTTTTTGTTACAGACTTAACGTCTTATGGACAAGTACGATTTATGTATAATAGGAGCCGGACCGTCTGGTTACGCTGCAGCAATGAGAGCTGTAGACTTTGGTAAAAGAGTAGTTTTAATAGAAAAAGACAAAGTAGGTGGTGCAGGTTTGTACAATGGTGCACTCTCATCTAAAACCATGTGGGAGCTTTCACAAAAACTGAGAACCATTAACGAAGGAATTCAATCTGTTGGGAGAAGGCGATTAAACCTTAAATGGGAAGAAGTTCAAAAGAATATACAAGAAGCCACATTTGATCGAAAATTCCAATATTCTTGCCATATCAAACTATTGCAATCTGAAGACTTAAATAACATTTTTAAGTACGAAAGAGGGCTAGGTAGCTTTGTGGATAATCACCATGTAGAGATCAATAAAAGTAATGGT
>CACAYQ010000100.1 GCA_902536695.1 uncultured Bacteroidota bacterium
ACTGTATTCATTATCCTCTTTTTTCAATGATTGAGCTGGCTCTATCTAATATTCTGAGGGCAGTTTCTGCCATTTTGTTTTGTTTGTTGTCTAAGCATGGATTTATTTCAACGACTTCAAAACAAGCTGTTTTTTTGGATATTAAAAATCCATTTATTAATCCTCCTGCTTCTTGCTCAGTTAGTCCATTTGGGACTGGAGTTCCTGTTCCATAAGAAATTAAATCACAATCTAAACTATCCACATCAAATGAGACATAAATTAAGTCGCAAGCATCTAAATACTCAAGTACTTCAAACGAAATTTTTTCATATCCTCTTCTCCTTACCTCTTCAACACCAATTCTTTTTATATTATTTTCAATAATAAAATAGTCTTCTGGGTCTTCTGACGATCTCAATCCGATGAATACTATATCATCGGTCGTAATCTTCGGATAAATATTACCTATTTTTTTTATTTTATCCCATTGTTGTTGTGTAGCATGATCTATTTCATGAATTCTTCTTTCCAGATTATCGAAATTTAATGCCGCCATCAATGACATACCATGAACGTTTCCAGAGGGAGTAGTAAATGGAGTATGGAGATCAGCGTGAGCATCTATCCAAATCACCCCTATTCTTGCAGACGGATTAGCTGCTTTTATGCCTGAAATTGTTCCAATTGCACTAGAGTGGTCACCAGATATTAGAATTGGAAAACTGTTTTTTTGGAATGCATTATTAACTTGTGTAGAAATATCTTCACAAACATGAAAAATTTGATCAATATATTTAGCCTTTAAAAATGGTGAAGGTTTCTGTAAGGAAACGTTCTCATTTTTGACTACAAAAGCATCTTTATTTTTTTTAAAAAACCCTGTACCTAGATTAAAATCGGCAACCTTAAGGGCAGCTAAGCCTAGCGAAGAACCTCTTGTTCCTGCACCAATTTCAGAGTTGTTTTCTATTAGTTTAATCTTACCCATCAAATTGATATTGATAGGTCAAATATAAACTTATTTCAATTTTATTTCATCGGAAAACACCTTTTTAAACTTTTCCAGTTTAGGCTGAATTACATATTTACAATACCCTTGATTTTTATTGTTATTGTAATAATTATGATGATAATTTTCAGCCTCATAAAATTGTTCCAACAAGGCTAGTTTTGTTACAATGGGTTTTGGCCATATTCGGGATTCATTCAATTTATCTTTTATGTAACTAACCACTTTGAATTGATCTCGATTTAGACAAAAAACACAAGATCTGTATTGTGTTCCTACATCATTTCCTTGTCGATTTAATGTTGTTGGATCGTGTGTCATAAAAAAAACCTCAACTAGCTTTGTTAATGAAATTAGAGATGGATCAAAAACTATTTTTGCCACTTCCGCATGGCCTGTTGTTCCATTACAAACTTCTTTATATGTTGGGGTTTTCGAAAAACCCCCACTATAACCTGGTGTAACTTGTAAAACTCCATTTAGTCGTTGAAATACAGCTTCAACACACCAAAAACAACCAGCACCAAAAACAATGGTATCTAAATTTGTTTCTTTATTCATAATTATAGGATTTACATTATATTCATTTGCATTTATGCAGCTGCTAAAAGAAAACTGAAGACTAAAAAATAAAAAGAATATATTTCTAAAAAACATACAGTAAAAGTACTTGATTTTTAATCCAAAAAATAATTGTATAACGATATATGCTCAAAATAGGACTTCTTTCAGATACGCATAGTTTTTGGGATGACAAATTCCATAAATACTTTAAGCATTGCGATGAGATATGGCATGCGGGAGATATTGGTGATATAAGTATAATAGACAAACTGAGCAAAATCACAACTGTAAGAGCAGTATTTGGCAACATTGACAATCACATTATCAGAGCTGAATACAGAGAAGATGTCGTTGTAACATATGGTGAAAATAAAATCCTAATGACCCATATAGGAGGGAAACCATTCGCATACAATAAGATCAGCAGACTTAAGATAAAACAGCACAATCCGAATGTATTCATATGTGGTCACTCACATATTTGTAAAATCATGCATGATAATCAATATCAGTTGTTGTTTATTAATCCTGGCGCTGCTGGGAACAAAGGATTTCACAGAGTAAGAACATTAGTTAGGTTCGAATTAACCAAACATAAAATACAAAATCTTGAAGTTGTTGAACTAGGAACTCGCTAAATCACCTTAACCTATCCAATGATTTGACAAGATCGTCATCCTTTTTAATACCACGATTAGCTAAAAAAAGGAAAGGAATGGATGAGATTAACATATAAAAACCTACATGATAAACTTCGTTTAGTATTTCGACATTTTTTTGGTCATCTAATACTAATTTCATATTGTACGATTCTACTATCATATAGGACATCGTAAGAAATACTATCAAATAAAGTAACTTACCAAATCGCAATTGCTTACTCCGATTTTTAAAATTGACTAACATGAGAATTGAAAACGATACTGCAACAAGGTATCCCAATATCATGTACTTTGGAAATGTATAATCAGAAGGTAAAATAATTTTATCCCCCTTTAGTCCTGTTGGAAGAAATGACATCTGTTTCAGTTCTACATACAGCTTTTCATCTTCATTTAAATCACTATTTGAGTTATCAGAGTTAATATTCACATTTAATTCATTTTGAATTACAGTATGTTTTACATCAAATTGAATAAATACAAAAAATGGAGAAGCAAAAAGTAAGATCGCAAATACGATGATATAAATGGTTTGAATTCTCTGTAACATAAGTGTTTTTAAATGATTTGCCTCAAAAATAAAAATTTCAATCAGCCAAAAGATGTGTCAAATGAAAAAATAATTTTTATAACTGAATTACTTTATTATATTTGAAACGTCATTCGACAATTCTTTACATTTCATACCAAGTATAGATCCTTTCATAACAAATTAATCCCTAACATTTAATGTACGATATTGAAAAATTAAACAACAAGAAGGTTGCTGAACTGAGAGAAATTGCTGAAAAACTCAGTATACAAAAAGTAGATAAACTAAAGAAACAAGAACTAGTTTACAAAATTCTTGATGAACAAGCTATGAATCCCAAGAAGGAAGAGGCAAAACCTAAATCAACAGAACCAAGACCTAGTCGAAA
>CACAYQ010000101.1 GCA_902536695.1 uncultured Bacteroidota bacterium
TTTTCTCTAACATTGAAAGAGGCTGAAAAATTAACTTATTTTACTAAATATAAAATTATAGATAGTACTTACAATCCTTATTACAAACCAAATTATGTCGAGGGAGATACGCTTATCTTATCTGATTTGGCTCAAACTCTTGAAGCCATTAGAGATTTTAAAAGAGACGGTTTTTACAGTGGAAAAGTAGCGGATAAATTAGTAGAAGAAATGAAGAATAATTATGGTTTGATAAGCTATGATGATCTCGTAAACTATACAAGTGTGTGGAGAGATCCAATTGTTTTTCCTTACAAAAACTATAATATCATTTCTATGGGGCCTCCATCAAGTGGTGGAATAGCTTTAGCACAGATGATGAAGATGATCTCTAACTTTGATTTGAAGGATTTTGAGTTTCATTCCAAAAATGCTGTCCATCTTATGTGCGAAATTGAGAAAAGAGCATTTGCTGATCGATCAATATATCTTGGTGACCCTGATTTCTACAATGTGCCGGTAGAATCATTGATGGATAATTATTATTTAAATAGTAGAATAGACGATTTTAAATTAAATAGGGCAACCTCTGCTGATTCGTTATATCTTGGGGAGTTCGATGTTGAAGAAAGCGAAGAAACTACTCATTTTTCGATAGTTGATGAAGAAGGAAATGCTGTGTCAATCACTACCACTTTAAATGGATCATTTGGTAATGGTGTAGTGGTTAAAAATGCTGGTTTTTTGTTAAATAATGAAATGGATGATTTCAGCATAAAGCCCGGACATCCAAATTTATATGGACTAATCGGAGGAGAAGCCAACGCCATTTCTCCAAATAAGAGAATGTTAAGTTCCATGACACCTACTATTATTGAAAAAAATGATAGTTTATTTATGGTATTGGGGTCTCCTGGAGGGTCTTCCATAATCACTGCAGTTTTTCAGACGGTATTAAATGTGATAGATTATAAAATGGATGTTCAAAGTGCAGTAAACGCACCAAGGTTTCACCACCAGTGGAAACCAGATTATATCAAATTGGAAAATGATTTTAAAGAAAACGACAGTCTAATTTTTTCATTAAAGAAAAAAGGACATAGGGTTCGATTTGTGACCTCCATGAATAGAGTAGATGCAATATTAGTGAATTTAGATTCATTATATGGAGGTGCTGATAAAAGAGGTGATGATTACACGGCAGGTTATTAAATTTTAAAACCAACTACTGTCATATCATCAATTTGTGGAAATGGATCGTTAATACATTCGTTTTTCCATTCTTCAATATATTCATCTAAGAGTATAGGCTGTTGGTTCATTGGTCTTTTGTGTATTTCAAGTAATAATTTCCTGAATTTAGGATACTTTAATTTTTTTCCAACAAGTCCCCCAAATTGATCAACATAACCATCTGAAAAAGCATATATTACATCGCCTTTTGTTAGTTTAATACATTGTTCTGTAAATGTATTGTTAACAGATTCAAAATCTTCTCCTAGGTTAATATGATCCGTATTAAATTCTAATAAATCATTGTTTCTTATAATGAATAATTTTTGGTTTGAACCTGAATAACATATGGATTTATTTTTGGGGTCATATTTAAATAATATCAGGTCCATAGAATCATTATGTCTTAATCTTCCGCTTTGTCTGGCATTCTTAAAAAATTCACTCAGGCCATTCATGAAATTTTTACTACTTGATATTTTATCGTTATTAATTACATAATTTAGGGCATCATAACCAATCATGCTTAACAATGCGCCTGGAACGCCATGTCCAGTACAATCACATAAGGCAAAATATAACTGATTGTCTTTCTCTCTGGCCCAATAAAAATCTCCACTTACTATGTCTTTTGGATTGAAATAAAAAAATTGATTCTTAAAAAAAGGATAAAACAATTTTTCTTCAGGAAGGATAGATTGCTGAATGTTTTTGGCATAGTTAAGACTATCGTAAATTTCATCTCGTTGTTTTTTAAGTTCTTCTTGTAGAAGGATACTTTCAGTCATATCATTTAAATACAATCTTATGAAATTGTGTTTTTTATCAATGTAAATGTTGAAATTATAGTGTTTTCCATCTATTTTGATACCCTCTTTAACAGTGTATTTCCCATCCTTTTTAGACTTGATAGTCTCTTTCAATAAGTATTGAAACTTGTCTAATTCTTTATGATTTTCTGTAATTAATGAGTAAATACTTGGATGATTTTTACAAGCTTCATTATGATAAATTACGTTAAGGTTAAAATCCAACTCAACAACAGGGTTTGGGTTATGAGCTGGGAATAAAGCCATTTTGTATAATTTACTATTTTGCTTTTTTAGATCCTTGTTTTTAAGATTTATTTCATCAGTACGTTTTTTAATGATTAGTTCTAAATCTTTCTGATGATTTATTAAGTTTTCATTTAATTGTGCTTGAATTATTTTTGTACCTGCCATTGCTCCTATAGTAGTCAGAATTTCTAGATGATTTTGGTTGTAAAAATTCTCTTTACTATGTTCAGAATCTATTACTCCAATCACTTTTTCATTGTATATAATTGGGACTGTAATTTCAGAGAGTCTAGGAATATCATCAACTATATATCTTGAATCTTTTTTTGTATTTGATATAATTTCGCTTATTCCTGTTTTTGCTACAGTTCCAACAATTCCTTCACCAATTTTAATTTTTACAGGGTTAAAGATTTCTCTTGAATTAGGGTTTTTGTGGCCGTAAGCGGCAACTTGTATCAAATTATTATCTTCTTCATTTATTAAGTAAATAACACAATCTTCAAATCCCAATTTAGAGATTGTATTTTCGGTTATAGCCCATACTATATCACTTGTGTTATTCGCTTTTTGAATTAATTGGGCAAACTCATTTACTAAATTTAAATGAGCAACAGTAGATTTTAATTTATTTCCAATTGCTTGTTCATCTTTAATCTTTAATTGGAGATCTTCATTGGTTTTTTTAAGTTCCTCAATTAATTTGTACTGAATTTGAATATTAAGATCTTCGGATTTATTTCCCATTAGAGATAACCATTTTGATTTAATTAAATTTTATCAGAAGTAGTGATATTCGCGTATAAAGGGTATACGTTTTCACAA
>CACAYQ010000102.1 GCA_902536695.1 uncultured Bacteroidota bacterium
GTTTTCTTTAATCCGTCAACAAGATTTATCATTGCCTTTGACATTTCACCAATTTCGTCATTACCCACTTTAACATTTCTGTAATTTGGGAATACTCCTTTTCCTAATGCCAAGAGAATAGTTTTCAATCTCTGAACCGGCTTTGTTATACTGAGGGTAGTTAAAAAGGCAATAAATATGGTGCCTATTACCAAGATAATTCCAATAAAAATAATACTATTAATAAGCTGAGAGAAACTTTGATTAGTTTCTTGTTGTTGCAGTTTTGCAATCTTTCCTCTGTTTTGAGCTAACGTGCTGATTTCATCGTACAATTCATTAAAACTTTCATTTGTACTAGTTTCGAATTGTGTTTGTGCAATAAAAAACATGTCATAACTTTCGATGCTGCTTAAAATGTATCTTATGTTGTCATTGTAATCAGCAATAAGTAAATCAAGCTGTTGCTTAATCAAAATAATTTTTACTTTACCCGTATCATTTTCCAACCAGCTTTCCGACAATTTCAATATAGAACTGTAATCACTGTATAAAACAGAGTCTAACAGCAAAGCGGCATCTAATTTAAAAGGCCAATCCGGTTGCTTGGCTGATTCATCATTTGCCCACTTCTGCATATGTGAATGGGTAGTTGCTAAATCATCTTTTAATTTATTAATGGCAAAAAGTGAGGGTTGATCGACATTTAGAAATTTATCATTGGATTTGATAGCATCATTCACGACAGTAAATGTGTATATAAACACTACCAATAAGAGTAATACTACAACACCAAAACCTCCACCTATTTTTTTTCCTACAGAAAATCTCAATGCTAGTCTTTATTAGAATTAGAGTTCTTTAGATCTCTGTAAAGGTTGTAATATTTGATATGCTGCTCCGTATCATTCAAACTATAATATACGGCAGCTATCCCATGAACAATAGCTTCATCCGTGGGCTCCATTTTATAAACCTTTTTTAAGTATGGTAGAGATTTCGTAAAATAATTAACCGCTTTTTCTTCCATTACAATCACAACTTCTAAATCCGCATCAACTGGTAGTTCTTTCATGATGGTTTCTACACCTAAATTGTGATACAGTATACCTAAGTTCTTATTGGCACTGTAATTATTCTCATCTATTGAAAGTACACATTGATAACTATCTATTGCCTTCTGTATAAAATGAATGGCATTTTCATCATTATGATAAAGTTGCTTATAGATTTGAGCTAACATAATGCAGTGTTGGATTTCATATTGATTGAAGTCCACAGATTGACCAGTTATTTTTTTCAATGCTTTAAATTCTTGATAAAAATCAACAGCTTTAACATAGTTATTTGTATCTAAATAACTAACATAGTGGTTATAATAACCGTTAGCTAATACATTCAAAATTTCCTTATTATGCTCCAAATATTGATTATCCTTATCCAGTTCCATTGATTTTAATACAGACGATACCGCTTCTTTTCTAGCTTTAGATAAGGGAGATTTTTTGTCTACCTTTTGAAAAATATTGAAATTAATGAAGGCAGAAATATGCCAGAAATATGCATTAGTTTTTTGATCTGGGCACCTCAAAGTAACGGTGTCGATGTAAGCCTTTGCTTTAATGTACTCTCCAGCTTGGTACTTTTCTAGTAACAACCTTTTTTCAGGACAATAATCTTGTGCTGAAATTGAGTTTGCCGTAGCAAATACAAATAGTAAACACAATATTCTTCTATTCAAAATCATATTGTTGAGTATGCCAATTTTGTAAGTGTTTGATCTATTTTAAAGCCGCTTTTTTCGGCTTTTGTTTTATTTATCTGGTATTTCAACCTGCTTTGTACATATATAAAATTAAACATTGAACCCGAAGAAACCAAATCATTCTCTTCAGACACTAATACGGTTTGTTGAGCTATTGATTTGTTTATAGCTGCAATAATGTCTTTATTCTTATTGATTACATAAAGTAGATGGCAATCTTCGATTTCACTAGGGTTATCAAAATATTTAAACTTAATGGCCTGACTACCAACGAGTTTATCAGTGTAAGATGAGCTCAATTGATCAAAAATATCTCTATTACCATAAATCCCGATGTTAAAATCACCTTTAGTGTATTTTTCTGGCCAATATACCCTTCTAGCAAATTGGTAAATGTAAACCCCTTTCATCTTAATTCTGGCTGCTTGGGCGTCTTTGGATATTGGAGATTGTGCACATAATAAGTTTGAACTCACACAGAAAAGAAGAATCAGAGATATGTTAATTAAGAATTTCAAATTATGTGTCTTCAAACAAAAGTAACAAACAAATCAAATACCGTGCCTTTTAGCGGTACTTCATTTTAAGCTTGTAATGCTTTTCACGGCTCTTCATAGCCTTTTTCTTTACGTACTCTTTGTTGTATTTATCTTTGATGGCTCGTTTTCGCTGCCGATAGCTAAAACTATCTGATTCTACACCAGTAGGTTTTGATCTCATATTACCACTTGAATTAAATGGGTCATTTCTTAGTCCAACCAAACCCTTAGGATCGTGTATATTTCTAAAAGGATCTCTTAATTTTTTTGAGTTTGTCTTCATACTAGAGGTCAATCCCTTTTTATTTCTTTTCTTGATGGTTGATCTTTTAGATTTTTCCGAAAAGGGGTCTCGATATTGTGCCATTAAGTCATTTGAAACAAGTAAAAGTCCACATGAAATTGATATGATAATTAATGCATTAAAACGCATATCTTATACTACATTTTCAACAGGCTCAAACTCATTTAAATCTCTGTCAAAAAGATACAATCCTGCTTTATCATTACCTATCATATTCAACTTATCCAAAATGGTTCTAGCCATCGCCTCTTCCTCCAATTGTTCTGATACATACCATTGCATAAAATTATGAGTGGTAAAATCCTTTTCTTCTAAACATAAACCCACGATGTTGTTAATGCTTTCCGTAACATTTAGTTCATGCTCTAGCAGTGATTCAAAAACATTACTTAATGATTGAAAAGTAGTTGGTGGTTTT
>CACAYQ010000103.1 GCA_902536695.1 uncultured Bacteroidota bacterium
GACAACAATCACCTTAGAAAATAATCAATTTACTTTTATGGGGTCCTTATAAAACCAATACACTCCTGGTAATAAGGTCATTATTTGAAGTCCAAAAATAATGAGAGAATAAGCCAGAGCAATGTCTGATACTATTTGATATAAGCTTAATAAATAAATCAGAGAAATTTCTCTAACCCCAATACCATGAATACTAATGGGAAGTAAGTTTATAATTCCTGAAAATACACCAATGAAAAACATATCTAGCAAAGGGATTTCAAAACCAATACCATTTGCTACTACTATAAATGTACTATACAAAAATATCATAGCTAAAATGGTAGCGGTAAGCTGAAAAATAGTGTTATAAAATGAGATTCCACTTTTAAAAATAGATAAAAAGTGTAGTATTTTATTTTTAAAAAGAAGGTAAATGACGATAGTGAAAACAGTGATTATAACAATAAAAATAATAATGGTTGCTAAGTTTATTTGCAATGGTATTTTATGAAATGTGAGTAAATAATAAAAGCCAATTCCTCCTAATAATACTAATACTATTAAATCATTTATTCTGTCTATGATAAGACTAGATAGGATGGCATTTGAATCGTTTTTATTATTTAAATAATACAAACGCCCAAAATCACCAATTTTTCCTGGAGATATTAGACCTAGATAACCTCCGATCAAAAAAACTTTGAATAAGGTGAAATAGTTTTCATGAATTTCATATCCCTTAAGAATATTTCTCCATCGGGTTATTTTAACAAAATAACCAGTGTAAAATAAGAGGAAACAAAGCAATATATTAAGTAAACTAAGTTCATTAAAAACAGGAATACAGGTTTCCCAGTCTGCTTTTAGTAGTAGAATAGTAAATAAAATTACTGTGGCAATTTTGAATAAAAGCACAATAACTTTGATACTTTTTTTACTTAATATCAAATTCGAAATTTAGTTTAGATAAAAATTCTGGTCTACCATTTTTTCTTGACTCAATAAAATGGTCATAAACTTGAATTTTTTGATTAAGAAGTCATTTTTTCTTTCTTCACTAAAACCTAAAAATTTAATTTTTTCTTCATCTGTAAGGTTAACTAAATTAATTAGATTATTTAGCGAAACTAACTCAGGTGTTTTAGCTTCTTCATTATCATCTAATAATAAAGAAAGATAACTTTCAGCTTGTGTAGTTAACTCATCTGTAGGCTTAAAATCATACATTGGCAGAGTTGTTATGGTTCCCATTGGATACAATTTCTGATCATTTTTATTTTCAAAATGATTTATTTTAAAATTGTTAGTACATTCGATAAGAATATCCATTTCTCCATTCTCATATTTTTTTAGGATTTGAACAATTTTAACCAGTGAGCCTAATTCACTTAATGTTGTTTTTCCTTGGTATGGTATACCAAAACATTCATTATTGTTGATACAGTCCGTAGATAACTGTAAATAACGCGGTTCAAACAAGTGTAAAGTTGTTTGCTCCCCTGGAAAAAGAAAGATTCGAAGCGGAAATAAGCCTAAATGAGTTTTGTTATCCATGTATTTTAACTATACAGCATAAATTTCAACTTATTTTATAATGCGAATACAATGAATAACATAATCTATTCACAAAGAAATATGAATTACTTCCCCATTTTTAGCATATTTATTAGAAATTTAAAGAGTCTTTAATCAAAGATTGGTTAAAAATAATGGAGCTGAAAATACATAATTTGCATCTGAACCATAAAAATTTTATTGTATATAAATTTTTCAATTCTTTATTCTTAGGCACTTCGATTGGAAGTATTTTCATTATTTATAGCCCACTTGAACCCGCAATTTACTCTTTAGGGGGAATTGTGTTGGCTTTTGGATTGATGGCCGTTGCTTATTTTTATGAGAAAATTCTAAATATTGAATTTTTTTATAAAATTTCACTTTTTGTTGAATTAGTTATCCTCGGAGTAATAATCTCCTTTTTAATTTTCTCATATAGTTATGAAATTGCTTTGTGCGTATATATAGGCTATCAAATCACTTTTATATTTGGCTCATATTTAGGACGAGTAGAAACCCTACTCTTAAAAGAAAAATCTATTCTTAAAGCTGTAGATATTTCTAAGCAAGCGGGTTACATGGTTGGGTTATTGTTGTCATATATTATTTTCTTGTTCATAGGGATCAAAGCAACGGACCTAAATGATGGTAATATTCAAATAAATGAAACACAAAAACAATATATCCTTACCAAAGAAAATAAGCTACTAATAGGCTTTCAAATTCCTGATGTGGATGAGGATAAAGTTTATGAAAAAAAAGAATTAAGTTCAACCCAGCTTTCTAGCTTAAAAACCATCGTAAGTAAAAATCAAGTTTATTACCTACATTATGTACTTGTCTTATTTGAAATTTTGGTGATCATATTCTTAATGAGATCATTTCGTTCAAGATCAGGCTGATTTTCTTTAGCTGACAATAGTTTGTGAAAATGTATTTCTAGTTAATTCTATGCTGCAAAGACATATTTTTACTTTTGGTTTATGATGAAAAGGGTCATTTTAGGATTAATAATAGCAACAACACTTATCTTCCTGTGTCAATCTATTTATAACAAGTTGAATGAGCAATCATTTGTTAATCTTTCCCCGGTATCTTTTTTTCCATCAGAGCCATCTTTCTTTTTCCGATTTAAGGACATTTCGAAGACATTAAGGCATTTTTCAGAGACAAATATGCTATGGTCAGAGTGGACAAATCAAGATAGCAACGGGATTTTATTTTTGAATAGGATTAATGTTGTTCAAAATGATTCCCTATTTAGTTCACTTTTTGGAGATGGAGATGTTTTTTTGGGGCTATACCAAAAAGACACCAATCTAAATTGGTTGATGGTAAAAAATATTATCAAAGACATAGAATCAAGCAATATTGAAAATGCGATCCAATTTAAATTTTGTGAAAACACCGCAC
>CACAYQ010000104.1 GCA_902536695.1 uncultured Bacteroidota bacterium
GTTACTAAATATCTTGATAATAAAGCAGAATCTATTTTAATATTCAAAAATCATATTGACCTTCTTAAAATTAATAATAGTATAACATCCTATTGGGTTTCATTATCAACCTATTTCTTATCAAGTTGGGAAGCACCTATGTATATTAAAGAAAATCTTGAGAAAGTAAAACAAGATCTTGAATTATGTGATCAGTTTTTGTCTAAGAGACATGATAAAGGAGAATGGACAGAGTTAATTAATGATTATATAAGAGCGAAGAAGGAGTTCTTTGCTCAGACAGATCAAACGGAACAATACAAGCAGATTTGTAATTTTCATATTGAATTACTTGAACAAAATAATTTACAAAATAGTACTCAGTTTGGAGTTGCATGTGTGGATCTTTCTGACTATTATTTTAAATTAAAAGATTACAAAAAACAAATTAAATTTCGTTTAAAGCAAATAGAAACTTTAGAAAAATTATATGAAAATAAACCCAAATCTTGGAGTTTAAAAACAGCTTATTCTAACACTTCTTTTTATTACAGAAATTACCTTAAAGATTATAAAAAAGCTACTGAATTTGCTTTAAAATCATTAGATGTTGTAAATGCTTCAAAAACAGTACCAGAACATTCAATTTTGCACACATACAGTGTTGTAGTAAGATCTTTTTTAGAACTGGGTGATTTTGAAAGCGCTACTAAGTATTCCCTAGAAAATATAGATAGATTAAATAAATCCAGTTCTGTCAATGATACTGACATAGCTGCATCGCATAATTTATTAGGAATTAATTACCAGACTATAGCTGAAAAAACAGAAGATAAAACAACCTCTATGGCAAATTATGAAAAAGCAATGCACAACTATGAAAAGGCATTCTCACTATGGTCGGAAAAAAATTTAAGTCAAAGATTTAAGCGATTAAGAGCCTTGCTCGAGTGTAAATTATGTAAAAGTCAAATAATATTTGGAAATAATACAGCGAATTCAAAAAATGTTAATAGTTTATCCAAAGAATTAAATGATGCTTTGAGTGAAATTAAAAAGCCAGAAATTTTTAGTTTGTATTCAGAGGGTATGCTTAAGAAAAATATTACCAAACTAATTGAAACAGCTGAATCAACTATTTTAAAACTCAAAAATTTAAATAAAACTTAAAAACATGAAAATTAACTTTGAAGATTTGATAGTAACAATCTCTGATGATGAGATTGTTAACCCATTAATACAGGTTAGCTGTGAATATGAAATTTCAACAAAAAATTTTGGAAATTTTGGCTTCCGCTCCAAACTGAATTTTAGATTAGAAGATAATCAATTATGTGTTTTTAAGTTAAGTATTACAGGAAAAAGAAGTTATATTCCAGTTAATGATGGGCCCTTTGATGCACTTTTTGGTCTTGGTGCTTCTGCTTCTCAAACCGATCTTATTTCTCCATCTACTGACAAGTATGTGAATTCTGGTTCTTGGTCTATGAAGAGCATTGTAGAAAATCAAGAAATGTATTCTGAAAGAATGGAGTCAATAGAAAAATGGTGGAAGGATAATGCTGAAATGGTGAGAAAGGAAGTCATCAAAAATAAAGATGTATTTAATAAAAGACTAGAAAGATTTGTCAACACTTATCAAATAAAATAAACATGGATGGTAAGAATATTGAGGTGATAGAAACGTATTGGAAATCTGTTTGTAAAATTTCCCATGCTATTGGTCGTTCTTTTGATGAGAACGACTTTAGGTATTGGGATATTGAAGATTTTCAAGTTGAATACAACCACTGGGAAGACAGTAATGAATCTGGAGACCACAAGCTATGGAACGAATCTGAGCTCAACAAAACCCAAGTGAATGCTTTTTTTGAATGGGTGAATGCGGATAATGAGTTAACAGGTGAATCCAACGGAACGGGTTATTTAAATCATAAATTTTAATCATGCCAAAAAAAGAATACGTACAAGCAAAGAGAGAAATTGAAGCACTGATGTTTGAAGGTGTTGATGGTGTTACTGAATTTGGTATATCCAAATGGTCAGATGTATGGGATTCGTCTTTTGAAACAATAAATATTCTAAAAGAAGGAAAAGTGATTGATTTTACTTATTCCGAAAAGGCACTTTCTCTCCAATCTGTTTTGAATGAAGGTGTCGATAAGGCCATAGAAGTTGCAAGAGCAATTAATACTCCAGCATTCTTTAATTATTTGTTAGGGGAGGTTAAAATCGAAGGATTGTCCAAAACATATAATTTACCTCACGTTTGGACTGATAAAAAGTACTTTAATATTTCACAAGCAAAATCTAAAAAGTATTACACTTCAAAATTGTTATTAGCACTTGTAAATATAGCCCCAGAGGGTAGTCAAGCTTACAATCTTCGAAAAGAAACTAAAAAACTCTCTGTATTAAGTTTTTCAGGAATTCATAGTAATTTTAGGGGAGTACGAGCTTGTGAATTTAATTTTAATTATATAGAACATTTTGAAGAATTAGAGAATCTTCACTTGTATGGCGTAAGTAATTTAAAAAATGCTAAAATTTTAAAGAATTTTAAGCAATTAAGTGATCTTAAAATTGAAGGAGCTTCCTACAGAAATGGATCAATGTATAGTGATTTTAAAAAGTGTGAATCTCATATTTATGAAAGCCTTCCTTCCTTAAAAAATATTCCTAATATTTTAATTGAAGATATAGCAAATACAGACTTAACTTTTCTAAGAGATATTGTTGGTGAAAACATATATTTAAATAACTGTAAGAAACTACAAAACCTAAGTGGTTTAAATTTCACTAAGCTTTCTAAGTTGTCAATATTTAATACTGCAGACCTTAACGATGTTTCACTTTTAAATAGTGCTAATAAAATTCAGACACT
>CACAYQ010000105.1 GCA_902536695.1 uncultured Bacteroidota bacterium
TCCAACTTAGAAAGAAATATTTCTCGATTATATGAAGTTTTAATAAAGTAACCCTCTTTGTCTACCTTACTAATTGCTCCAGTATATTTTTTACCATAGGTAGACTCAATCTGTACTGAGTCTCCCTTGATTTGAGAAAAGAAATCAGGACAAAAAATAAAGAAAGCGATGATGGCAAGAAACTTGCGCAACTGAATTTTAATCTTTCTTAGTGATGTTGAATCCCATCGAAAGCCCTAAAAAATAACCGTTTTGGTTATATGATAAAAAAGCATATCAGCTATAGTTTTGTCTAATTTTATGTATGTATCTTTTGTTTGTTCCGCATCTGGTCCAAACTGATGTCCAATGTAATCGGTAGCTGAAAATCCCATAACCAACAGGTCAGTATGCTTATCCACACCCAGAGATTCGTTTAAAATTAATTGTTTGGAAAAATCCCATAAAATTTGGTTCCCTTTTGGAGAAGACTTAATAGCTGAAGGGCCTATTTGATCTAATTTGTCTTTAAGGTTAATATTAAAAGTAGAACCAGTCCAAAAACCGTTCATATAGCTTGAAACGGAGTTGAATTCTTCAAATTGTTTTACCCAATTGGGTATGAAATTGCGATAATAATCACTGGTGATCCAGTTCCCCGTAGAGTTCATCCAATAGGCTCCATCAGCGGAAAAACCAGCAGACAAGATTGAACCTCTATCTTTTAATGACACTCCAAAAACTTTAGACGAAGTATCCACTATTTTCAGTTGATCTCCAATGGTGGTTGATAATAAATTTCTAGGAGACATTTTACCGTCACCTTTATTTAATTGGTCATGTGGTTTTTGACAGAGACATATTGTTTGAGCTTTCCAATCTCCAGCACAATAAACGGGCTTAAGACTATCTCTAGAGTACCAGCTGTTGCCAATTATTCCATGTACTGCTGGAGTAGTTCCTGTAAAAATGGATGCATGACCTGGGCCGGTATAGGTAGGCACATAGTTATAATGTGTATTTCTACAAAAAGTACCCTCATCGATTAATTTCTTAAACCCTTTTTCACCGAAATCATCCCAAAATCGATATACATATTCATATTTCATCTGATCAACTACAACTGCAATGACCATTTTTGGCTTGCTAATTTGACTTAAAGAAGTAGCATGAAATAAGATAGTAATGAATAAAATAAATATTCTCATGATAATGCTTTTTTCAGCATTTATTATTATCAAATATAAGCAAGAAAAAGGTAGCTATTGGTAACATTTTTCTCTTCAAAACCACAATTAGTTATTTAGCTCTTTTTCGCTCGTGTTCTTTAAGAAGGATTTTTCTAAGCCTAATATTAGTTGGGGTCACCTCAACATATTCATCTGCTTGAATATATTCTAAAGCTTCTTCTAACGTAAATTGTATAGCCGGAGCTATTTTTACTTTATCATCTGCACCAGAAGACCTCATATTAGTAAGTTTTTTAGTCTTTGTAATATTAACCACTAAATCATTAGCTCTAGAGTGTTCTCCAACGACCTGGCCTTCATATATAGCTTCGTTAGGGTCTACAAAAAACTTTCCTCGATCTTGTAAGTTATTTAAACTGTAAGGGATTGATTGGCCATTCTCCATTGATATCAAAGATCCATTTTGCCTTTCTGGAATTTCTCCTCTAAAAGTTTCAAACGAAGTAAAACGATGAGACATAATGGCTTCTCCAGCTGTAGTGGTTAGAAGGTAATTTCTAAGTCCGATTATTCCTCTTGAAGGAATATTAAATTCCAATAACATACGATCGCCCTTAGGTTCCATGCTGACCATCTCGCCTTTTCTAATAGCAACAACCTCAATTGCTTTACCAGAGTGTTCTTCTGGAATATCAATGGTCAACTCCTCGATTGGCTCGTGTTTAACCCCATCTATTTCTTTTATAATCACCTGAGGTTGGCCTACTTGAAGCTCATATCCTTCCCTTCTCATGGTTTCTATCAACACCGAAAGATGAAGTACACCTCTACCAAATACGTTAAATGAATCGGATGATCCGGTATTTTCAACTCGTAATGCTAAATTCCTTTCCAATTCTTTTTCTAACCTTTCTTTAATATGCCTAGATGTAACATATTTACCCTCTTTACCAAAGAAAGGAGAATCATTTATGGTAAACAACATTGACATAGTAGGTTCATCAATTCGAATAGTGGGTAAGGCTTCGGGCTCATTTAAGTCCGCTACCGTATCCCCAATTTCAAATCCGTCTAATCCAACTATCGCACAAAGATCACCAGCCTCCACCTCTTCTACTTTTGCTTTTCCTAGTCCTTCGAATACATACAGCTCTTTTATTTTACTCTTTCTAGATTCACCCTCTCTAGATATTAAAGAAACTTGTTGACCTTGTTTTAAACTTCCTCTATTTAGTCTCCCAATAGCAATTCTACCAATAAAGGAAGAGTAATCTAGTGAAGTAATTAACAATTGAGTAGTTCCAGAGTTAATTTTAGGGGCTGGTATATGCTCAATGACAGCGTCTAACAGCGGTAAAATATCGTTAGTAGGTGTTTTATAATCTGAATCCATCCACCCCTGTTTCGCGGAACCATAAATGGTAGGGAAATCCAGTTGTTCTTCTGTTGCATCAAGATTAAACATCAAATCAAAAACCTTTTCTTGAACTTCCTCTGGCTTACAATTTTCCTTATCTACTTTATTAATTACTACTAAGGGTTTTAGACCTAATTCAATTGCTTTTTGAAGAACAAATCGAGTTTGAGGCATGGGGCCCTCAAAGGCATCTACAAGAAGTAAAACACCATCTGCCATATTCAATACACGTTCTACTTCTCCACCAAAATCAGCGTGACCTGGTGTATCAA
>CACAYQ010000106.1 GCA_902536695.1 uncultured Bacteroidota bacterium
ATGGAAGGCTCATATTCTATGATTGTGATTGACGGAATGCCTGTCATGGGAGGATTAGCGTCCGTATATGGCCTTCAAGGAATTCCAACAAGTATCATCCATCAGTTGGAAGTAGTCAAGGGACCTTCTTCAACTCTTTTTGGCTCAGAAGCAATGGCTGGTTTAATCAACGTAATTACAAAGAATGTTGATTGTTTGCCTAAGGTTAGTATTGATTTCATGGCTTCCTCCTGGGGAGAGATCCAAACTTCACTATTGGTCAAAACGATCAATAATAAAAGGATTAAGTCTTTTTTGACATTTGATATTTTTGATTACTCTAATCCAATTGATAATAATGCGGATGGATTTACAGATTTGAGTCTAAGAAAGAGATATACCTTTTTCAATAAAATGAATTTTTATTCATTAAAAAACTCTGATAATCCATTTAAACTTTCTTTAAGATTTATGAATGAAAATAGATGGGGTGGGCAAATGGATTGGAATGAAAGCTTCCGAGGTAGTAATCAATTATATGGTGAATCTATTTTAACCGACAGAGTTGAAGTTGGTACATCATACCGTTTTCCAGCGAAAGAAAGACTAACTTGGAATAGTTCTTACAGCTGGCACAAGCAAAAGTCTTGGTATGGAAACAACACGTACAATGCACTACAAGTAATAGGTTTTTCACAGTTTACATGGCGAAAAAAGTGGAATGAAAAGTTTAATCTTTTATCTGGACTGGCATTAAGATATAATTATTACGATGACAATACACCTGCTACAACCAATGAAAATAGTTGGTGGCTTCCTGGTGCATTTTTGCAAACTCAATTTAAATGGAATACGGATCATCAGCTCCTTTTGGGTTGGAGAACAGATTTGCATACTATTCATGGAGTGATTCATTCACCAAGATTAAATTATCAATTGAATTTATCCGACCAGACCGTTATGAGGTTAGGAGTGGGCAATGGCTTTAGGGTAGTGAACGTTTTTACAGAAGATCATGCTGCGTTGACTGGGGCTAGGGAAATTATATTTAGAGAAGCATTAGATCCTGAACGTTCCAGAAATATTAATCTTAATATATCTACTGATAGGAAATCTGAATGGGGTAAACTACATCTTGAATCTTCTCTTTTTTATAGTCATTTTTCAAATAAAATTATTCCTAATTATGAACTTAATGACAATCAAATTATTTACTCTAACCTAGATGGTTACTCTATTTCTAAAGGAATTGGTATTCAGGTCGGTTACGACTTCCATAAGATTCCTTTTAAAATGAACTTAAATGGAACTATTCTAGATGTAGGTATCATCACTATTGATGAAGAGAATAACCATGTAAAAACACAACAATTATTAAGTGAACAGAATAGTTTGAAATGGAATCTTTCTTACCATTTCAGTTCCATTAATATAAACCTAGATTATACGGCCAGTAGGTATGGTTCTATTAGATTACCTCTGCTTGAAAATGATTTTAGGCCAGCATACTCTTTGCCATATGCAATACATCACCTTAAATTAACTAAACAATTTAATAAAGGTAGGAGCATGTTCCTTGGAGTGCGAAATTTATTTGATTTCACACCACCTTCATATTCTATTTTAAGAGCTCATGACCCTTTTGATCAGCAAGTAAATGACCCAATTGACAATCCTAATAACTATACGTTTGATGCTTCATATGTATATGCCTCCTTTCAAGGCATAAACTTTATTTTTGGAGGAAAGATTGTTTTTTAATATCCCCATTCTTTAAAAGCTATATCCCACTCGGTCCTTAACTTTTCTTGGATGGGTATTGGTATATCGCTAAATGTGTTTTTTTTGTAGTTCTTCATCTTCATTTTATAATCTTCCAATTTAGGTTTCAAATCATTGAATCCTTTGATGTCTAGTTTATGGTAAATGTTGCTAATGGTATCAATAAGGTTTTCTTCTAGGTTTTTAAATGATATTTCAATTAGTTGATTTTCAGGTATTTTACTTCTGTTCTTCAGATAGCCTTTTATGGTGCTTTTGTAGAAATAAAATATATTTTCTTGTATAACATCATGATTAGCTTCTTGTAGTAGCTGGGTAGAAATGGTTTTTTTATATAAATGGTTCATCGAGTTATAGACATCTAGCGGGTTACGATGAATAAATATGATTTTGGGGATAAGTTATTTAAATAACAAAGAATACACACTAGCCATCGAAACATTAGAAAAAGTGAATTTTGAAGACGAATTACTTGGCACAATAACACTTGGAGCAATCGGTGATGCCTTTCTTCAACTTGGATCCGTAAATGATGCACTTGAAAACTATGAAAGAGCATATAACAGAAAAGAAAATGAGTTAACTACCCCCATTTATTTAATGAAGGCAGCTTTATGTCTAGAAATACTCGAAGATTACGAAATGGCTATAAACTTATATAGAGATGTAATGCAAAAATACCCTCTTTCCAGTGTAGCTAATAATGCTGAAAAATATATGGAGAGCTTACTCCTAGGTAAGCCTGTCTACCAATTTGAGAAAGAAGTATCGGAATAATGGCCACTAAAGGCAAAAATCTTTCAGAGGAACAATTAGTTTCTCTTACCCGGCCAGAAAAGCTTAAAATAGGCGTTGTTGTTTCGGAGTGGAACAACGATATTACATCACGACTTTTAGGTGGTGTTCGGGAAACATTAAAATTGAATAACGTCCTAGAAGAAAACACCATTGTTCA
>CACAYQ010000107.1 GCA_902536695.1 uncultured Bacteroidota bacterium
ACTAAATGCTTCTTCTGCTACATTTACTTTTCAACCCTCACCAGATAACGAAAATATCATCATTTTCACGGCAGATAACCCTAGTATGGAGTGTTCTTGGGATTTTGGAAATGGTACTTCTGGTAGTGGGGTAACAGACACAGCTAAATATCCTTTTGCAGGGTCTTTTGATGTTACCCTTTCGGTTTTTAATTCAGAGGGTAATGCTCAAAATACACAAAGCATAACTATAGATTCAAATGATATTAGTCTATTTGACAACCCTTTACATCTATTATTAACAGGAGGAATAAATGGTCCAGGATATAGAACCTGGCACATTGATTCTGCTTGTGCAACCAATTTCGGTGTAGGCCCACCAGATGGAAATACACCTGACTGGTGGAGTTCACCTGCTAATGGAAAACCTGGTTGTGGACTATATGACGATAGATATACTTTTTATTTGGTTGGTTATGAATATGATCAGCAAACCAACGGTGATATATACATTCATAATGCTTTAGCTGGACAATTTCCTGGGTCATTCGAAAATTTATATGATTACACAGCTCCTTTTGACGATCAGTTAGATGAAAGCTGGGATTTGACTCAAGATTCTATGCTGTCATTTTCAAACATAGCTTCTATTGGGTTTTACACGGGAGTTAATGAATATAAAGTGGAGCTTCTCAATGATACAGCAATGTGGCTCAAATATGGTCATTCTGATGGTCAGACTAATTGGTATTTAAGATTAGTTCCTGAAGGATTTGTAACAACTTGTCCATGATGAAATTATTTACTAGGTTAATTTTTTTGGTGACTGTGATTTTACTAACACAGTCTTGTAAAAAGGGTTGTACAGATCCAACGGCTGCAAATTATAATCCTGATGCTAAGAAAGATAATGGATCATGCTACTATGTAAATTTACCCACTAATCTTATGGTAGAACTGACAACTGCTCCAAATTCGGGGTTAGTAGAAGTTGAAGCTAGCGCGTTAAATGAAAATTATTTTACCGTTTGTTTTTTTGATGGAAATGATTCCACTATTGTAACCACAACAACCGGAGAAGCTTCATATAATTATTCTGATTCTGGTTCCCACAATATACGCGTAAGAGCCCATTTAGACCATCAAAATTATACAGAATGGAATGGAGTCGCAGAAATTAATATCAATTCGTCAGGTATTTCAAACGTTGGATATACAACCCCATTATCATATCCTAATTATAGTTTAGTTTGGCAAGATGAATTCAATGGTTCGTCTCTATCATCTGATTGGATTTATGAAATTGGAACAGGAAGTTGGGGATGGGGAAACAATGAGTTACAATACTACAGACAGGATAATACATCTGTTGAAAATGGTTATTTGATAATTACCGCAAAACAGCAAAATTTTGGTGGTTCAAATTATACTTCTTCAAGATTAAAGACACAGGGAAGGCAATTCTTTACATACGGTAGAATTGATATCAGGGCAAAGCTTCCATATGGAAAAGGCATTTGGCCTGCTCTTTGGATGTTAGGTGAAAGCTTTTCATCGGTTGGTTGGCCATCATGTGGAGAAATTGACATTATGGAAATGATTGGAGGAAATGGATATAATGATCGAACGGTACATGGAACTGTTCATTGGAATGAAAATGGTCATGCTATGTACGGAGGGAGTAATTCTCTACCATCTGGAAGATTCCATGATGAATTTCATGTATTTTCCATTGTTTGGGATCAAAATTCCATTAGATGGTTGAGAGATGATATACAGTACCATACGATAAACATTTCAGGAAGTAACTTAAGTGCATTTCAAGAAAATTTCTTTTTCATTTTTAATGTAGCTGTCGGTGGTAATTGGCCAGGCAGTCCTGATAACACTACTGTTTTTCCTCAAAGAATGGTGGTAGATTACGTACGAGTATTTCAATAATTAGTAATATTATGAAAAAAATTATTTCACATTTTACAGCTATACATATGGTAGCTGTATTTATCATTTCATGTAGTCAAAATCAAATAACCAAGCCAAGAATTTCTACTGTTGATAATAAAGTTGATTCACTATTACAACAAATGACTTTAAAGGAAAAAGTTGGTCAAATGACTCAAATTAATTTAACGGTTATTGCACAAGGTCCAAATAAGTGGGGGTCTTCTTTTCCTTTAGAAATTGATCACGATAGGGCAATTAAAGCGCTGGTAGACTACAAAGTAGGATCTGTACTTAATACCATCAATAATACTGCCCAAACACCAGAGACTTGGTATAATGCTATTTCAGTAATACAACAGTATGCTATGGATAGTAATACACTTAAAATTCCCATAATTTATGGCATTGATGCCATACATGGAACTACGTACACGGATGGGGCTACTATGTTTCCACAACAAATTACTACTGCAGCATCCTGGAATCCCAAAAATGCATATAACATGGCTTTGGTTAGTGCTTATGAAACTAGGGCGTCTTCTATTCCATGGAATTTTTCTCCCGTATTAGACTTGGGATTAGATCCAAGATTTCCAAGGCAATTTGAATCATTTGGAGAAGACCCGTTATTGGTAAAAACGTTTGGTGAAGCTATGATTAGAGGTTACCAAGGAGATAGCAATCAAATTCACAATAAAACAAAGATTGCAGCTTGTATGAAACACTTTATTGGGTATCATGCAACAATCTCTGGAAAAGAC
>CACAYQ010000108.1 GCA_902536695.1 uncultured Bacteroidota bacterium
ACATAATCTTCTATTTCGGAAGCAAACTGCTCAAGAAAAACTACACAATCTTGACCTAATTCATGCTCTTCAGTATTAGGATTTTCATTAGTCTGGTTGTTACAAGACCAAAAAAGAAATAAAAAACCTATAATTAAACTAATAGATTTCAATTTACTTTCCTAATAAATTAAGCGCCTCTCTGGATGGTATTATTTTTTGCTTGAATTCGCCCACTATGAAACAATCCTCAAGACCTTTTTTGGCAATTCTATCTCTAAAAGCCATTGCTTGCTCATAAGTATCTAATTTACCTACATAATATCTGGTAAATCCACTAACCACATCCTTTTTGGGAAGTACATTCCCGATATCTAGAAATAGATCTAAATAATCAGTAGGCACTTTTTCTTTGAATGCACCTACTTGGACTCTAAATTTTACCAATTTTGGATCAACTGCATTTACAGAAGGAGTAGAACTTAACGAAATATCCTCGATTAAACCTGGTTTAACATCGAATCCTGCTTCTCTAAGCGTCACACGTTTACCGTCTTTAAATGCTACTATAAAGGCATCATTATAACCAGAAGTTGTCAAATTCACCTTGTGAGAAGCTGCTTTAGATTTGTCTGTATAAGAACCAGAGAAATAACGATACAATCCATCATCTCCCTTTACAGAAACCACTTCTGGAAGATCAGCAAATACCGATTTACTAATTTTTCTACTGAAGGCACCTATTTGAATTCTAAAAGAAGCCAATTGTGTTTCTGGATCTATAACAGGTACAAATTCATCATCTCCTGTTTCATTGTTTTGTGATTCATTTGCAACTTCAATAGATTCTACAATTTCATCGACATTAACAGATGTGATCTCATCCTGATCATTTATTTCTACTACTCCTTGAACTTGAACACTGTCTTCCTCTAATTCTTTTATCACATCTGCAACCATATTAGGATCGTATCCACCCATCACATATAAAATAGAATCTCCTGATTCTTTTACCTGAAAGTCTCTATTTGCTAGTTTTTTCCATAATTCGTCTTCTGAAACCCCCTGGATATCAGATCCAACAACAACGTAGAGTTCTTTAGCTTTTGGTTTAAGTGTTTTGGTATTAATTAATGTCTTCAGTGATCTTGGATCTGAACTCCAAGTGCGCTGCAGGGTATCCCAAGCTGTAAATTCACCTATTGAATCTTTGTATCTTCTGAAATTCTCAATATGTTGATCATCAGTCATCGTTACTCCTTTCATATCTACCAAGGCCCCCTCCATACTTAATAATTCATCATCAAAGCTATTGGCTACTCCGTCTAAATCATCATCTAGAGGACAACCAAGTTCATCTACCACTACTCCTGGTGGTGTATTGGCACATCTATCCATATGATCTACCACCATATCACCATCTGAATCGATTGTGTCTTCTCTGTAATATTGTTCAGAATCTTCATCAATAACATCAAACTTGGGTTTCTTTTTGGACTTAATGTTAAAATCATAGGACATGGCAATATGGGTATATAATAACTTATCATTTCTAGCATCACCTATTCTGTTTCCAACACTTTCGTTAGTTACCCCGTCAATTAGATCAGTAAAAGTAAAATGTACCGCTGTGCCTACCCGAAACTTTAATTTATTACCTACATGGAAATTAGCTCCCAACTCTAATGGTAATCCAAGAGTTCTTTCTTGATATTTACCGAAACCATCAAAATTTTGTTCTCTTATGTCTGACTCGTAGGTGTAATCTCTAACTAAGTCTATAGCATTATCCGCATTAGGATCATTTTCAGCTAAATCTTTAATAGATCCGTCAGACCAATAATGATAAGTATTTCCATTTGCGTCCTGAAGATCAGTTTTTGATAAAAATTCAATAGATTCTAAACCTACATGTATGTATGGCTCCACATTTCTACCCTTTCTAAGGAACTGATTAAAGTTGTAATTTATGGTAACACCACCTGTAGTAATATTTGAATTAAAATTAAGATTACGTGTTAATGTTCTTTCATTAGCGCTTATTTGCCCAAAAAGAACATAAAAACCTAAATCCAAAAAGTCATTTAAAGGGTTTATTAATCTTAATGTAGTTGCCAGTCTACTCACCATTGGGTGATATCCTTGGTGGTTAGATCCAATATCTCCGTAAAATGTCAGCATACCTGTCCCTAAACTCACTTGAGGTTTGAAAATAAACTCATCTTCGGTTGAAGATTCAAAATCTTTTTCTTGTTCATCAATTGGGTAAAAATCAAAATCTTCAGATGATTCTCCATCCTCTACATTTGGAACGGAATCATCAAATTCGTCAGTAGGTTCTATATCTAGATCTTCATTATTAATGGAATCTGTAGTATTTTCAATAATGGAATCTAACGGTGCAATTGCATCAACCTCTTGGAATATATCGATAGAATCTTGCACATTTCCATCAGCATCATCTAAAACTTGGGCATTTCCAATCAAGTAGAAAATTGAAAAACTAACAACGAATATGTATCTTAATTTGAACATCTACAGGGAAACTTTATACGATAATCATTTGATATAGTTTCTAAATATACATCAATTTACACAAAATAATTTTTTATCATTCTATTATTGATATG
>CACAYQ010000109.1 GCA_902536695.1 uncultured Bacteroidota bacterium
TATGGAAAAAAAACGAGTTGTCGTAACTGGGTTAGGTGCGCTGACCCCCCTCGGAAATACAGTAGATACCTATTGGGATAACCTGTTAGCTGGAAAAAGCGGAGCGGATTACATTACCAAATTTGATGCTAGTTTATTTAAAACACAATTTGCTTGTGAAGTCAAAGGATTTGACCCATTAGATATAATGGATAGAAAAGAGGTTCGAAAACTGGACCTCTTTTCTGTTTATGCTATGGCCACTACCAAAGAAGCATTTGAAGATTCAAAAATTAACTTAGAAACTGTTAATCTTGACAGAGCTGGCGTGGTTTGGGGATCAGGAATTGGAGGAATGAAAACGTTTCAAGAAGAATGTTTCAATTATAAAGACGGTGATGGATCTCCTAGATTTAATCCGTTTTTTGTCCCAAAAATGATTGTGGATATAGCTGCAGGCCACATTTCCATCAAATATGGTCTCAAAGGCCCAAATTACGTAACTGTTTCTGCTTGTGCGTCTTCTACAAATGCCATCATTGATGCATTGATGCTAATTCAACTAGGAAAATGTGACTTTATTGTAACAGGAGGTAGTGAAGCAGGTGTTAACATTGCGGGCATTGGAGGGTTTAATGCGCTGAAGGCGTTATCTACTAGAAACGACACCCCTCAAAGCGCTTCAAGACCATTTGATGCTACAAGAGACGGATTTGTTTTGGGTGAAGGGTCTGGATGTTTGATTTTGGAAGAATTAGAGCATGCCAAAGCTAGAGGAGCGAAAATTTATGCTGAAGTAATTGGTGGTGGACTGACCGCAGATGCTCACCATATTACTGCACCACACCCAGAAGGACATGGTGCCATTAGTGTAATGAGACAATCATTAGATGACGCAGGAATGAATCCTGAAGAGATTGATTACATCAATGTACACGGCACGTCTACTCCACTTGGTGATATTGCAGAAACTAAAGCAATTAAGGAAGTTTTTGGATCACACGCTTTCAATTTAAATATCAGTAGTACAAAATCAATGACTGGGCATTTATTAGGCGCAGCAGGAGCTATCGAAGCTATTGCCTCTATAAAAGCTGTGGAAAATGACATTGTACCGCCTACTATCAATTTTGAGCATGAAGATGATCAAATTGACTACAATTTAAATTTAACACTCAATAAGGCGCAAAAAAGAACGGTTAATGCAGCATTGAGTAATACATTTGGATTTGGAGGACACAATACATCAATAATTGTAAAAAAATTCCATGATTAGAAGACTCTTTCAAAGAAAGAAGCCTTCTATTTTATCCCCTTTATTTTTACACTTTTTAAACTCGTCATTGGATGTTATTCCAAGAGATGAAAAATGGTATGTTGAAGCTATAACTCATCGCTCTAAGAAAAGTTTTGATCAGCAAGGAAAAGATAATGAACGATTAGAATTCTTAGGTGATGCTTTTATTTCACTTGTTGTAGCCCACTACCTTCTTTTAAAATTCCCAAAGAAAAGTGAGGGTGAATTAACACAGCTGAGAGCAAAAGTGGTAAGCAGAAATAATCTTAACAAAATTGCAGAGAAGCTACAATTAGAAAATTTTATTGATTACCAAAAAAGTAAAAATACATACAAGTCTTTATTAGGAAATTGTCTAGAAGCACTATTTGGTGCTATTTTGTTGGATCAAGGCTATGAAAAAGCCAAGAGTTCATTTATTGAAAAAGTATTAAATAGCGTTGTAGATATTAATCAAGTTATAATAGAAAATAGAGACTATAAGAGTGAGCTTCTTATGACTTTTCAAAAAAAGAATCAAAAAATAGAATTTAAGGTTGAAAAATTATCTGCAGATAATAATAAAATAGAATTTATCGCTAAGGTGTTTTCGGAAGGCGTAATGTTGGGAGAAGGTGTGGGCAATTCCAAAAAAGAAGCAGAGAGAGAAGCGTGTAAAAAAGCCCTTACTTCGTCTTAACCATTTTTAAAAACCCCAGTTCCTTTTGATCTAAAAAACGCCATTTACCACGTTGTAACTCTCTTTTCTTTATACCAGCAAACTCAATTCGATCTAAATAAAGTAACTCTTTTTCAAAGTATTCCATTGTGCGTCTTATAACCCTGTTTTTACCGGAGTGAAGAGTCACAATTAACTGAGTTCTATCAGTTCCATTTTTTCCATAAATGGCGTCATCATATTTCACCATTCCGTTTTCTAATTGTATTCCATTTGTCATGGCAGTTAAACAATCCGGATGAATACTACTAGACAATTGTATGATATATTTTTTTCGTACTCCGAAGCTTGGGTGAGTTAACCTTTTAGTCAACTCTCCATCATTAGTTAATATTAATAATCCCGTAGTGTCTCTATCTAATCTACCGACTGGATATACACGTTCTTTACACGCACCTTCTATCAAATCCATCACCGTTTTACGATCGTGCGTATCCTTAACCGTAGTGATAAAGTTTCTTGGCTTGTTTAGTAATATATACCTAAACTTTTCAGATTTTAGCACCTTATTGTTGTAAGTAACTTTGTCTTGATCATTGACCTTAATTCCTAGTGTAGTAATAACTTGATCATT
>CACAYQ010000110.1 GCA_902536695.1 uncultured Bacteroidota bacterium
CTATAGCGATGAATTATCAATTATGTGTAATGTAAATGCGCAAGATTTACAAACTGATGAGTGGAATTCAATTATTCGTCAAGATTGGGGAGAACCAAATTGGTTATTACAATTTTATGATTACGGTACAAAACTTAATTTTAATCTTGAACTTGTTTCAGGAGTTAATTTCAATTTGGATATAGATGTAATCCCATCTTCGTTTGAGAATAAATGGGTTAATATTTTAGCAATATATGATGGAAATTATCAAAAAATTTATATTGATGGGAATGTAATTGACTCTAACTATATAGGTAACGGAAATATCAAATATGGAGGTAATGGGCAAACCATTTATAATACTATAGGTTCCCTTAATCCATTTAATACTCAGGAAAGCTTCAATGGAAAAATTGATGAGGTTCATATTTGGGACAAAGCTCTTACTCAATCCGAAATCCAAACTTACATGTCTTGTCCACTAGCAGGAAATGAAGCTGGTTTGGTAGGCTATTGGAATTTTAATGAAGGCACTGGAAGTACGGTTACGGATCTAACGAGTAATGGAAATAACGGAACCATAAATGGCGCCACTTGGAGTACTCAAACCCCAAATCAATATTGTAATAACTGCACAGTTACCGATAGTATTTATGTAAATGTGAATACTGCTCTTACAGTTTCAGCGGGTTCTGACCAAACTATTTGTTCAGGAGATTCAGCTACATTAACTGCAACCGGTGCTACAACATATAGTTGGTCTACTGGTGAAACCACCCCAAGCATTACAATTTCACCATCAATTGACACAGCGTATGTGGTGATTGGAACAGATTTAAATGGCTGTACGAGTTTAGATACAGTAAGTGTTACGGTAACTCCATTACCAACCGTTGATCTCGGAAATGACACTACCTCCATTTGCCAAGGCGATAGTGTATTGTTAGATGCGGGGTCTGGCCATATGAATTACCTATGGAGTACAGGAGACACGACACAAACTATTTATGCAAGCTCTAGTGGGACTTACAGTGTGACGGTGGGTAATGGGACCCCTGCGAGTAACAGTAATAGCTTGAGTTTTGATGGGCAGGATGATTATGTCGACTTACAGGGTAATTATACATATAACTTTGGCAGTGATGACTTTTCAGTATCATTTTGGTACAAGGCAGAACCAGAATCTCCTAATGATTCTTGGATTATTCATAAATATAATTCCCAAGGAGGAGGTTATTATGATTTTAGTTATAACAGTGGGTTAACCTTATATGGTAACACATATACTTCCTCAAATGTTCTTATTTTTCATTGGGATACATCAATTCATCCAGGATGGTATGGTGCTTACACTGAAATTGACTTAAATGACGGTGATTGGCATTACATTGTTGGTATTAAGGATGGCTCAGATATTCGTTTATTTATTGATGGTTCAGATAATTCAAATCAGGTTAGAACACCTGGATTAAATGATAATGCTGACAATACAGGGTCTTTAAAAATTGGCAATACTTATGCTCCATCACATCCTGCCCCATTCCTACTATTTGAAATAGCAGTGTGGGATTCTCCACTAACACAAAACGATATTCAAAACTATATGTTATCACCTTTATCTGGAGTTGAAAACAACCTTACAGGTCTTTGGGATTTTACTAACAGCTCAGGAAATATTTTAAATGACTTGATTGGTAATAATGACGGTACTATAGTTGGTGCTGATTGGTCTGTTGATAATCCGTTTCAATCTTTAAATTACTGTACATCTACTGATAGTATTTATGTAAATGTGAATACTGCTCTTACAGTTTCAGCGGGTTCTGACCTAACTATTTGTTCAGGTGATTCAGCTATATTAACCGCAACCGGGGCTACATCATATAGTTGGTCTACTGGTGAAACCACCCCAAGCATTACAATTTCACCATCAATTGACACAGAGTATGCTGTGATTGGGACAGATGTAAATGGCTGTACGAGTTTAGATACTATAACTGTTACGGTGTCTCCATTACCAACCGTTGATCTCGGAAATGACACTACCTCCATTTGCCAAGGCGATAGTGTATTGTTAGATGCAGGCGCTGGGCATACCAATTACCTATGGAGTACAGGAGATACCACCCAAACGATTTATGCAAGCTCCAGCGGGAATTATAGTGTAACTGTTGGGAATGGAACCTCAGTTAGTAATAGCAATTCTTTGAGTTTTGATGGACAGAATGATTATGTGACAGTTCCAAATCCGTTATCTCAAACTTCACAAATAACAATTTCTTGTTATGCTAAATTTCCCAAGGAAACTATTGTTAATCCCTCAGGGTCAAATCCTAATGGAAATCTTGTGTGTAACTGGGGAGCATCAGCGAGCTCATATAACTTAAGATATGACACTTATTTAGGTCAACATCGGATTGCATTAAATATTGGTGGATCTAATTCAAGTGATTTTATTGAATTCCCTTTAGATGATAAAGATACTGAATAACCACTACGGTCATAAGCTGATTCCCCATCAATATCTTGACCTATTTGAGACCAAG
>CACAYQ010000111.1 GCA_902536695.1 uncultured Bacteroidota bacterium
GTAACAGACGCCAATGGTTGTTCATCCAATGATAGCATATTGGTCGATATGATGAATGTGAGCATTATTCAAAATGATACTACGATTTGTGAGGGAGAAAACATAGTAATTGCTGTAGATACATTAAATAACTCTACATTACTAGACCAATTTACAATGGATTTCTCATCCTATTTCAGCAGAACCACACCGCTGTTTGAGCTCAGCAAAACATACTTAATTTCCGCTACTGGAAGATATGGAGTTTCTGACAGTTGGAGTCACTCTGATGCAGCATTTGATTACACATGGGATACCATAACAAGCACTAAAGTAAACTGTAATGGTACACAAGATGAACAACGACAAATTTCTTGGAAATATGATGGTGCTCAAAACTTTCAAAGACCTGACAATGATGTAGGCAACAATGCCAACAACGCTTTTTGTAATGGAAACGATAAAACTTATCATTGGACCATAAATGGGGATAACCAGACCCATTTATTAGAATTTCAAGATGGATGGTATGGAGATAACAGTGGAAGCTTAGATTTTAAAATTTATGAACTCAATCAACAAGCACCAACATATACCTGGTCTACAGGAGAAACGACTGCATCCATAACCCCATCACCAACCCAAACTACTACCTATTATGTAACGGTAAGCAATGGTATAACCACTTGTCAAGATAGTGTAACGGTTACCGTAAACAGCCTAACAGCAGGAAATATATTGGGCGCAACTAATGTGGTTGCTGGCGCCACTTCGTATTACATTTCAGATGGTGACACCGCTGGCACATGGTATTCAAGCAACCCTTCAATAGCTACTATAAATCCATCCACTGGTGAGGTTAATGCTATAGCTGATGGAACAACTACAATAGGCTATGTGGTGAGTTCAACTGGTCCATGTGCGGATGATACGGCTACACTAACATTAACTGTTGATGCCCAACAAGTAACTACCAGCAGTGGAGGAACAGTGTATACTTGTAATGGTATTTTCATGGATGATGGTGGAACACTAGGTAACTATAATGATGACCAAAACTATGTGTTTACCATTTGTCCAGATAGCGCACACTTGATCAATATAGATTTCACAGCTTTTGATGTAGACAACAGCGACTATTTGAAAATATATGACGGAAACACGGCTGCGGCTACATTACTCGGTACGTACAATAACAGCAATCCACTAAGTGGGATTATACAGGCTAGCTTAGCGAATGCAACGGGCTGCTTAACGTTTGAGTTTTATGCTGATGGTTCTAATAATGCAGCAGGATGGCAGGCTGCGATCAATTGTATAGATACAGCGAGTATGGATGTAGATTTTGTGGCTAATTTGACTACGGTTTGCTTAGGAGATACCATAACGTTCACAGACAGTACGACCAATAATCCTACCACATGGAATTGGGATTTTGGAGATGGCAATTCATCTACAGCACAAAACCCAACACACGTATATGCCACAGCAGGGACTTATGATGTGAAGTTGGTGGTGACCAATGCTTACAACTCGGATAGCATTACTAAGACAGGATATATCATGATTAATGCTCCGCCAACGGTTGATTTAGGCGATGATACGACTACCATTTGCCAAGGAGATAGTGTATTGTTAGATGCAGGTGCTGGCCACACCAATTACTTATGGTCAACAGGAGATACGACCCAAACGATTTATGTAAGTACCAGCGGGAATTACAGTGTAACTGTTGGGAATGGAACGGAAGTAAATAACAGTAATAGTCTAAGTTTTGATGGGAATAGTCTCGTTGAAATTCCAGATAACCCTTATTTAGATTTACTAACAAATAACTTCACTCTAGAGGCTAGTGTATATTTACATGTATACCCAACTGGTGCTCATGGAAGAATTCTTCACCGAAGTGAGGGTTATGGAGCTAACCCAAATAAGTATTGTTTGTCAATTGAGCCAGTAACTAATAAAGCTGAATTTCATATTTCCGGAATAGGTGAATTAGAATCTCAAATTGCATTAAACTTGAACCAATGGTATAAAGTAACTGCAATTTACAATGGCTCTGAAATGAAAATTTATATTGATGGAATATTATCAAATTCTATTACAGTTAGTGGTTCTGTTCAAGTAGACGAATTTCCACTTTACGTAGGAGGAAGTGGCTGGAATGGAGGTAATTCATATCTAAATGGCAAAATTGATAACCTAACGTTTTGGAACAGAGCATTAACTCAATCCGAAATCCAAAAATACATATCTTGCCCACCAACGGGGAACGAATCTGGGTTAGTAGGCTATTGGAACTTCAATGAAGGAAGTGGAAGTACGGTTACTGATCTAACGAGTAATGGAAATAATGGAACCATCAATGGCGC
>CACAYQ010000112.1 GCA_902536695.1 uncultured Bacteroidota bacterium
ATGTTACACAAGTGGATTTACCTAAGAATCAAGTTAGTGGTTTAAAGATTGCTTTAAAACTATTTAAAGATCATTCCGAAATAAGCATAGTAAATCTTGATGAACATGATGTAATTAGACATCAACTAGTAAAAACAATTATAAACGCATTTAACAAAAAATAAATTGAATAACACCATTACGAAAACCAATTTTAATTTCCCTGGCCAAGTAGATGTGTATCATGGAAAGGTAAGAGATGTGTATAATATCAATAATGATCTTTTAGTTATGATTGTAACGGATAGAATTTCCGCATTTGATGTGGTACTACCCAAAGGTATTCCTTACAAAGGTCAGGTATTAAATCAGCTTGCAGAGCAGTTTTTAACAGCGACTGAAGATATTGTTCCAAATTGGAGAATTTCCTCTCCTGATCCCAATGTAACTATTGGTCATCACTGTACACCTTTCAAAGTAGAAATGGTCATTAGAGGTTATCTTACAGGCCATGCTTGGAGAACATATAAGTCAGGTGCTAGAACATTATGCGGAGTGTCATTAACTGAAGGGATGAAAGAACATCAAAAATTTGACGAACCCATAATTACTCCATCTACAAAGGCTGATGAAGGTCATGATGAGGATATTTCAAAGGAAGAAATAGTAAATCAAGGAATAGTAAGTAGAGAAGAATATGAGCAATTAGAATCATTTACTAGAGCTATCTTCCAAAGAGGAACTGAGCTTGCCGCAGAGAGGGGTTTAATATTAGTTGATACTAAATATGAATTTGGAAAAAAAGATGGTCAAATTTACCTTATTGATGAAATTCATACCCCAGACTCCAGTCGATATTTTTATGCAGATGAATACAAGTATAGGTTTGATCATGATCTACCGCAAAAGCAATTAAGTAAAGAGTTTGTTAGAGAATGGTTGATGGAGAATGGGTTTCAGGGAAAGGAAAATCAACAAGTACCCGAGATGACTGCTGAATTTGTAAATATGGTCACTGAACGATATGTGGAATTATTCGAAAAGGTGAGCGGACAAGCGTTCCTTAAAGACGAACACCAAAATCCTTTGGAAAGAATAAGGGAAAATGTAGTAAATGCACTGTAGAGAAAAAAGTTACAATTTCAGATTGTGTCCCATCTTTTCTTTCTTAGTAGATAGGTATTTTTGATTATGAATATTACATTCAACCTCAATTGGAACAGTATCTACAATTTCTAAACCGTATCCAATTAAACCTGTTCGTTTTTTAGGATTGTTTGAAAGTAATTTCATTTTTCGTATGCCTACCGATCTTAAAATTTGGGCTCCAACCCCATAATCCCTAGCATCTCCTTTAAACCCAAGCTTAAGATTGGCTTCTAGGGTGTCATATCCCTCTTCTTGTAGTTTATATGCCTTTAGTTTGTTGAGTAAACCTATACCTCTTCCTTCCTGGTTCATATAAATAATGACACCCTTACCAGCGTCATCAATCATTTTCATCGAAGAGTATAATTGATCTCCACAATCACATCTTAAAGAACCAATTATATCTCCCGTAAAACAAGAAGAGTGAACTCTTACCAGTACAGGGTCATCTTTGTCCCAAGTCCCTTTTATCAGGGCCAAGTGTTCTTCTCCCGTAGTTGTTTGTTTAAATGCTTTTAATTTAACCATACTTTGTAGGCATATCTACTTGAACTATCTCCTCAATCAAGGTTTCATGCTTCATCCTGTATGAAATCAGATCTTCGATAGTGATGATTTTTAAATCAAACTTTTTTGCGATATTCCTTAGTTCTGGAAGCCTAGCCATCGAGCCATCTTCATTCATGATCTCCACAATCAAACCAGCAGGCTCATAACCCGCTAGCCTACTTAAATCTACAGCTGCTTCAGTATGTCCAGCCCTCCTTAAAACTCCGCCAGCTTTTGCTCTTAACGGGAAAATATGACCTGGTTTTCCTAAATCTTTAGGTTTGGTTTCAGGATTAATTAGTGCTTGTACTGTTTTAGCTCTATCTGTAGCTGAAATCCCCGTAGAACACCCTTCTCCGATAAGATCAACTGAAACCGTGAAAGGAGTATCAAAATGAGAGTTATTGGAGTCAACCATAAGCTCAAGCCCTAGTTCATCACATCTTTCTTCAACTAAAGGAGTACAAATAAGACCACGTCCATGAGTAGCCATAAAATTTATTAATTCAGGATTTGCATTTCTTGCAGCC
>CACAYQ010000113.1 GCA_902536695.1 uncultured Bacteroidota bacterium
TACAAGGAGAAAGAGGGTTTGAAGATTATGCTGTTTCAAAGGAATTTTTTGTGAGATGGAATCATCAGAACGATCCAAAGTTAAATCCTGGGAGTACATTTAAGGCGTTGATCAATGCAGGTACTTCAACTAACTTTAGAAATGACTACAATAATATTTCAGTGAATAATTATCTATCTAACACATTCAACTCAAATATTGCTTGGAGTAAACAATTCAAAGGTAAAATCTCTTCTAATTTAAATGCTAATCTTAGACATAGTCAAAACGGAAATACAGGCAACATGACCTTTACACTACCCGAAATATCCTACAATGTCAATCGATTCTACCCATTTAAAATGTTAAGGAAAAGCTCCATAAATCGTAATTTCATTCATGAAATCATGAATCAAACAAACATTAATTATCAGTTAAATACAAAAAATGAAATTAATATTGCTGAAAATGCTTTTTCTGACTTCTTAGAAGAGGGTATGGAAGGATTCAGAAACAATGCTCGAAATGGAATGAGACATAATATAAACGCATCCAGTTCTATTAAATTATTAGGAAAAAATGTAACCATAAACCCAGCTTATCAACTTTCATCTCTTTGGTACCTAAATCAAATAAATAAAAGTTGGGATGCACAAAATAATGAAGTAATTAACGATACCATTAATCAATTCTCCTCACTGTATTCTCATAATGTAAGCGCATCAGCTACCACTAAAATTTATGGTTTTTATCGATTTGCTAAGTTTTTTGGCGGTAAACATCAAGCTAAAATCAGGCATACTATAACACCAAATATCAATTTTTCATACAGACCAAACACACATGAATGGTCGTCCTACCAGCGAGACTCTCTAGGAAATACTTCAAGTTACTCTCCTTTTTCATCTAATATTTATGGAACAATTAGCTCATCTGAGTCTGGTAGAATTGGATTTAGTCTAATTAATGCCTTAGAGCTAAAACGAAAAAACCATCAGGACTCTACCGGAGAAAATAAGTTTTTAAAGTCAAAAATATTAGATAATTTCACTATTTCTTCTGGATATGATCTTATTAAAGATTCTTTCAATTTAGATCAAATTCAACTCATTGGAAGAACTACTTTATGGAAAAAGGTAAATATTCGTTTTGGAGGAAGAGTTGACCCCTATCGATATATAAATGGAAGAAGAACCAATCAATATCAATTTGAATTTGACAATAAAGTGGGTACATTAAAATCAGCAAATCTAGCAATAGGCACAAATTTAAAATCGAAGAAAAAAGAAGACAAACCCTATGAAAGTGATAAAGGAAGCAAAGAAGAGTTGGATATGATAAATGCAAATAGTGACCTTTACATAGATTTTAATATACCTTGGACTGTTGGCATTGATTATAAAATTGATTATGCAAGATCTATAACAGAAGAATTAGACACAAACTACATTACGCAAAGTGTAGGACTAAGAGGAGATTTTAGCATCACCAAAAACTGGAAGGTTTCTTACATGACTAACTATGATTTTGTAAGGAGGGAATGGAGCTTTACATCTGTCAATATTGCCAGAGATTTACATTGTTGGCAAATGAGCTTTAATTGGATCCCTTTTGGATTTATGAGAAGCTACAATATAAATATTAACGTAAAATCTGCTTTATTACAAGACTTAAAACTTCAGAGAAGAAGAACTTGGTATGACAACAACATCCCTTAAATTATGAAAGAAAGTATAAATATCAAAAACGCACCTGCACCAGTAGGTCCTTACAGTCAAGCTGTGATTTACAATAATGTGATGTATGCAAGCGGTCAAATAGCTATAAATCCTAAAAATGGTGAGCTCATAAAAAATGATGTGAAGAAGGAATTAAAACAAATTCTTGCCAATATAGATTCTTTACTTGAATCCGCTAACATAAATAGAAATCACATTCTAAAATGTTCTATATTCCTGAAAAATATGAACGACTTTGAAGCCGTTAATAAGCTATATGCTGATTATTTTGAACCACCTTTCCCAGCTAGAGAGACTGTTGAAGTAGCAAGATTACCTAAAGATGTAAATATTGAAATCAGCTTTTTAGCAAGTTTGGATTAAATTGCATTCTCCAAATTCATCATCTCATTCCATAATGGATCTATGGGCGGATTTGCTCTGATAATGATTTTTTCTTTTTTAACTGGATGTGTGAATGACAAGGAT
>CACAYQ010000114.1 GCA_902536695.1 uncultured Bacteroidota bacterium
GAACTCATATTGTTTTGTTCAATTGATTCAATTACCAAGCGTTCTGCTCTTCTACATACACATCTAGCTATATGACAATAGGATGAAAGTTTATGACCTCCAGGGAGAATAAAGTTTCTCATTTCAGGTAATTCAACATCCATTTGATCAATTGATTTTTCTAAATTAGATGTTGGTGTGCTAGAAATAACGGGAAGTTTATCTATCATTTTTTCATCTCCATCCGCTGCTAGATGAGAACCAATAGTAAAAAGAGTTTCTTGAATTTCATTAAAGTCAATATTTCTAACTTCGTTCAATTCGTCCTTTAGCAACCCAATCCAAGAGTTTAATTCATCTATAGTTCCATAAGCCTGTATGCTTAAATTGTATTTCTTTACTCTCTTACCACTAAACAAAGAGGTCGTTCCTTTATCACCAGATTTAGTATAAATTTTCATAATAATGCCATTTCATATTTATTTTCAATTTCTGCAACAACTGAAAATAATTCGTCCTTGTCGTTTATGGTCACGAGTTTATTTCTAACAGGCTTGAAATTGGGTATTCCCTTAAAATAATTAGCATAATGCCTCCTCATTTCAACTATACCTACTCTTTCCCCTTTCCATCTTACGCTAAAATCCAAATGTTCTTGTACCACTTTAATTCTTTCGGCAAGGGTTGGATTTGGAAGTTCAACACCATATTTCATGTAATGTTTCACTTGATTGAAAAACCATGGATTTCCTATACTCGCCCTACCTATCATTATCCCATCTACCCCAAATTCATTTCGATATTTGACAGCTTTTTGAGGCGAATCAATATCGCCATTTCCAAAAACGGGAATATGCATTCTAGGGTTATTTTTCACTTCTCGTATAAGTGTCCAATCTGCTTCACCTTTATACATCTGAGACCTTGTTCTCCCATGGATAGATATCGCCTGAATACCTACATCTTGAAGTCGCTCTGCTGCTTCGACTATATATTTTGAATTCTCATCCCATCCAAGGCGGGTTTTAACAGTAACTGGAAGTGTTGTGGAATTTACAATGGCCCTAGTTAATGAAACCATCTTAGGAATATCTTGTAAAATTCCCGCACCAGCTCCTTTACAAGCTACCTTTTTTACAGGGCAACCGTAATTAATATCAATGATATCTGGATTAACCCTTTCGCATACTTCTGTTGCTCTTATCATAGAATCAAATTCAGAACCAAAAATTTGAATACCAACAGGACGCTCGTACTCAAAGATATCCAGTTTCTGTACACTCTTAGCTGCGTCTCGAATGAGACCTTCGGAAGAGATGAATTCTGTATACATCACATCGGCACCATATTTTTTACACAATGCTCTAAAAGGAGGATCACTTACATCTTCCATAGGAGCCAGTAGGAGAGGGAAGTCTCCAAGGTTTATATCACCAATTTTAACCATGATTTACAATTGCAAAGTTAGGTATATCCATCTAATTCCTATATTTCGTTCATGAAAAATAGTTTGGACATCGCACCAGGATCTTATTTCAAGTATTTGCTTTTTGTGATTTTAATCACATTGCTTTCCATGACCCTATTTCAACTTGTCCCCATGTTAGTGATAACCTTACTTAAAGACAATGGTGGGTACATCATATCTAATATTACAGCTTATCACAGTGATCCTTATCTTATGGATGAACACATAAACACGATTCCTAACGTTTTCAACAGCACCGTAAACACGTTAAAGGTTTTAACCTTATGCTCCCAAATTGGTACTTTCTTAGTTCCAAGTCTTTTCATCTTTTGGCGATTTAAAAAAATAACGTTACATGTAAATAAAATGGAGCGAAAGGAGATTTTTTATCTGATTATTCCTTTTTTAATTTTATTGGGTATTTCTCAACTATTGGTGCAGTTTAGCTTATATGTTGGATATGATTATTTACCTGACGCCATCATTACTTACTTAGAAAAAGAACAACTTTTTAACACTAAAATCCAAGATTATTTTGTGACAAAAAGTGTAATTGATTTACTGTTGAATGTAGGCTTAATGGCCATACTTCCCGCAGTTGCTGAAGAGCTTTTTTTTAGAGGTATATTACAACCATTATTTATTAGATTAACCAAAAAGAAATGGTGGGGAATAATCATAACGTCCATTATTTTTAGTTCTCT
>CACAYQ010000115.1 GCA_902536695.1 uncultured Bacteroidota bacterium
TTGTTCTAGGATCAGGAATTGGAGGTATGGCTGCTGCTTCAACTTTAGCTTTTGCTGGTTATAAAGTTACGATATTAGAAAAATCCTCTTCTTATGGTGGAAAAGCAGGAATAATAAGTAAAGATGGTTATATTTTTGATACAGGTCCAAGTTTACTAACCCTACCAAATTGGATTGATGAGGTTTTTAAGCATTGTAACAAAAATCCAAGACACTACTTTGATTACAATAAATTGGATGTTGTTACAAGATATTTTTTTTCAGATCAGACCTTTGTTGATGTTAGTGGAAACATTGAAAAAACAGCCGAAAATTTTGAAAACATTGGATTAGACCAAAAAATATTTATTGATTACATGACCAAATGGAATGATATATATGAAGTTTCTGAAAAAACATTTTTATCCAACAACATCAGAATAAACAAAGTGTTTTTAAATCATACTATTGAGTGGTTGAAAAAGTCCTCATTGAAAGATATTTACGTCCCAATGGCAAAATACAATCAGATCAAACTGTCCAATAAAAAGATAGAGCTTATTATGAACAGATTTGCTACATACACGGGTTCTTCTCCTTATAATAAACCAGCCTTTATGAATCAATTGGGTGTCGTAGAGATGATGAAAGGTGCCTATTTCCCAAAAGGAGGAATACATTCAATTTCAAAAGCGCTTTATCAACTATGTTTGGATGTTGGTGTAAATTTCAATTTTAATAGTGCTGTTTCCAAAATATCTTTTGAAAAAAATAAGTTTAAAATTTTAACAAAAGAAAAATCGTATAACTCTTTAAAACTTGTGTCCAACATTGATTTTTTTCAAACACAAAAGCTATTAGGAAGAAAAATTAAAATTAAAACTAAAGAACTTTCAACATCATGTGTTGTTTTTTATTGGGGGATTAAAAAAGAATTTCCTAAACTAAAGTTACACAATATCATTTTTAGTGGTGATTACGAAAAAGAGTTCAATGATATTTTTAATTGTAAGAACATTGCTGACCCTACAGTTTATATTAACATTTCCAGTAAAATGGACAAAAATCATGCTCCAATTGGTTGTGAAAATTGGTTTGTAATGATTAATGTACCAGCAAAGATTAGCCTGTATAACAAAAAAGAATTGGAAAGATTAAGAGATTTAATCATCAAAAAGCTATCTATTTTTGTTGATGAAAACCTAGACCCGTTAATATCTTTTGAAGAAATTCTAACACCTGAAAAATTACATGAAAAAACAGGCTCTTTTGAAGGAGCACTATATGGTGAAAACCAAAATTCTTTTAAGTCTATAATCAATAGAAAAAAAAATCAAGATAAAAAGTTAAAAAATTTATTTTATGTCGGAGGAACAGTTAGGCCTGGAGGAGGAATGCCCTTGGCTGCAAAATCAGGAATTGATACAGCTAAAATGATATTAAATGATGAAGACTAAGAACAGATTATATTTTGATTTAGTTCTTATTGCTGTAATTCATTTAGCGGGTATCATAGGTATCTATTTTTTAGAATCAATTTTCTTTCTGAGAACTTCATCCGTTTCTATTTTAATACCGTTGTTTTTATTTTGCTACAGATCAAACTTGACTAATAAAGACGCTTTATTATTTGCATCTGTATTCGTCATCGGATACACTGCTGAATTTTTAGGTGTTAATTATCAAATTTTATTTGGTGATTATAGCTATGGAGCATCATTAGGTGTTAAGTTATTTGAGGTTTCTGTAACTATAGGTTGTAATTGGTTGTTATTGTCTCTAATTTCTCAAGCCCTAATGAAAAGGGTATTTGCAAATAAATGGTTAGTCATCATTTTTTCATCACTTCTCATGGTCCTTATTGATCTCTACATTGAACCTGTTGCCCCGTTATTAGATTTTTGGGAGTTCAATGAAAACATAGTTCCATTTTCAAATTATAGGGATTGGTTTATGATTGCTTTGATTATCCAATTTATTTTATCATTTCGAAAAACGCAAGTTAATATGTTTAACTGGTCGCTAGGTTATCTTATAATTTTAGCTTTATTTTTTTCATTTTTTCATTTCACGATAGTTTAAATTTTTACTT